>NZ_JBXASU010000003.1:0-235682 GCF_058809705.1 Cupriavidus sp. MPR-AND1C
TTCTTTGCCTACTTTCTTGGCAAGACAAGAAAGTAGGTCGCCGCCCCGCAGGGGTGGTGAAACTGCCTTTGACTTTGCAGTTAGTCCCAACCCCAAACAAAAAAACACCCAAAACCCAAAAGGAGACACCCCATGCCCCATATCGACATCCACAAACTAGCCGACGAAGCCCGCTTCAACCGCTTCCACGCCCAAATCCTCCTCTGGTGCGCCCTCATCATCATCTTCGACGGCTATGACCTGGCCGTGGTCGGCATCGCGCTGCCGTCGATCATGAAGGGCATGGGCGTGGACGCCACCAGCGCCGGCTTCATGGTCAGCGCCGCGCTGTTCGGCATGATGTTCGGCGCCATCTTCATGGGCACCGTGGCCGACCGCATCGGGCGGCGCCGCGCCATCGCCATCTGCATCCTGCTGTTCAGCGTCTTCACCGCGGCGGCCGGCTTCACCAGCGATCCGGTGACGTTCAGCGTGACGCGCTTCCTGGCCGGCCTGGGCATCGGCGGCGTCATGCCGAACGTGGTGGCGCAGATGACCGAATACTCCCCGCGCAAGATTCGCGGGACCATGGTCACGCTGATGTTCAGCGGCTACTCGGTGGGCGGCATGCTGGCCGCGCTGCTGGGCAAAGGCATGATTGAGAGCTACGGGTGGCAATCGGTCTTCCTCGCCGCCAGCCTGCCGGCACTGCTGATCCCGGTCATCCTGAAATCCATGCCGGAGTCGATGCCCTTCCTGATCAGATCGGGCCAGATCGACGCACTCAAGCACATCGCCTCGCGCCTGGAGCCAGGCTACCAGCCCCAGCCCGGCGACCGGTTCGCGCTGCCCGCCGGCGACAAAGCGGGCGACGCGCCCATCGGCAAGCTGTTCCAGGACGGACGCGGCTTTTCCACGGTGATGTTCTGGGTGGCGTTCTTCATGTGCTTGTTCATGGTCTACGCGCTCAGCTCCTGGCTGGCCAAGATGATGGCCGGCGCAGGCTATAGCCTGGGCTCGGCGCTCACCTTCGTGCTGGTGCTGAACTTCGGCGCCATGCTCGGCGCCATCGGAGGTGGCTGGCTGGCGGACCGTTTCAATATCAAGTACGTGCTGGTGGGCATGTACGCCCTGGCCGCGGTATCGATCACGCTGCTGGGCTATCCGGTGCCCACCGCGCTGCTGTTCGTGCTGGTGGCGCTGGCCGGCGCGTCGACCATCGGCACGCAGATCGTCACCTACGCCTATGCGGGGCAGTTCTATCCGATGGCGGTCCGCGCGACCGGCATCGGCTGGGCGTCGGGCATCGGGCGCAGCGGGGCCATCCTGGCGCCGATCGTGATCGGCGCGCTGGTGGGCATGTCGCTGCCGCTGCAGCAAAATTTCGTGGCCATCGCCATTCCGGCGGTGATCGCGATGATTGCGGTGTTGCTGATCGATCATCGGCGCTCGGCTTCGGCGCAGCATGCGGCGAACCAGGCAGGCAGCCCCCAGGCAGCCCCCAGGCCGCCCCGCTGGCCGCCGAAGCGCGCGCCGCGTCTTGAGAATGGCGGTTCATGTGTGCGGCGCCAGACATTCGCCGGCCGCTCCCGGCCGGACACTCGGCCTGTACGTGACTGGCCCCTAGCACCGTACCTTCGCCCCGCCACGCCCTTTCCCAGGCTGGCGGGGCTCCTTTCAGCTCCGGCAGGAAAGCCGTCAAGCCACGGATGCCATCACCGGGCCAGCCGTGCGCCCGGCCACATCCGCACCACCAGCGCCCCGATGGCCGTCGCGGTCGACAACAGCGTCACCGCCATCCAGCCCCAGCGCGCCAGCAGCACGCTGCCCAGCGCGGCGCCGGCCGCCATCCCCACGAACATGCCGACAAACAGCACCGCATTGAGGCGGCTGCGGGCGCCAGGCTCGATGCCGTAGACGATGGTCTGGTGCGCGACCAGCGTCACTTGCACACCAAGGTCGAAGCCCAGCGCGCTGGCGCCAATCAGCCACAGCCGTGCGTGCGGTGCGAGCAGCGGCGAGAGCAGCATCCCGGCGAACGAGATCGCGGTCAGCGCGATGCCCAGGCGGGTGACGAGCTCCGGGCCCTTGCGGTCTGCCAGGCGGCCCGCCAGCGGTGCGGCGAGCGCGCCAGCGGCACCGGCCAGGCCGAATGCGCCGGCCGCCGCGCTGCCCAGGTGGAACGGCGCGCCGTGCAGCATCACGGCCAGGGTCGACCAGAATGCGCTGAAGCCAACCGACAGCAGCCCCTGCGACAGCGTCGCCCGGCGCAGCGCGCCGTGCTTCTGCCACAGCTTGCCGAGCGAGCCCAGCAGCGCGCTATACGCAAGATGGGTGGTGGGCTTGAAGCGCGGCAGGCCGCGCGCGGCCACCACGCCGATCAGCGCAATGCTGGCCGCGGCGATCACGAACATGATGCGCCAGCCGAAGTGCTCGGCCACAAACCCGCTGAGCACGCGCGAGAGCAGGATGCCGAGCAGCAGCCCGGTCATCACGGTGCCGACGACCTTGCCGCGGTGCGACTCGGGCGCCAGCGTGGCGGCGGCCGGCACGATGTCTTGCGCCATCGTCGCGGCCAGCCCGATCGCCAGGCTGGTGGCCAGCAGCAGCCCGATGCCGGAGGCGGCGCCGCTGGCCAGCAGCGCGACGCTGAGCACGGCAGCCTTGGCCAGGATGATGCGCCGGCGGTCATAGCGGTCGCCCAGCGGGGCCAGCAGCAGGATGCCCAGCGCATAGCCGAGCTGCGTGAGCGTGGGCACCAGGCCGACCGCCGCATCGGACGCGCCGATGTCCGGGCCCAGCACGCCGAGCATGGGCTGGCTGTAGTACAGCGACGCCACCGCCAGGCCAGCGCCCGCGGCGAGCAGCAGGACCAGCCGTGCGGGCAGGCCGGTGGCAGGGGAATCCGCCGTGTGCGCTGTGCGCGCGGCGGCGGTGCTATGTGCGGCTTGAATGGAAGACATTGCGTTAGTCCTCAGTTGGAAAACATGGCTGGAGTTTGCCGGTGGCCCTCGGCACGTGGTAGTACTACACTTCGCACAATGGCTATACGCCAGACGCATGACCAACAGCCGCCATGCCGGAAACCATGAAAACCCAGCCCTCCGCCCCAGTCGCCGCAGTCGCTCCAGTGGCTCCGGTCAGCTCCGCCACGCCTTCCGCCGACCGTGTCGAGTTGATGCAGACCTTCGTGCGGATCGTCGAGGCCGGCAGCCTGTCGGCCGCCGCCGCGCAACTGGGCACCACCCAGCCCACCATCAGCCGCCGCCTGCAAAACCTGGAGCGCTCGCTTGGCCTGCGCCTGCTGCAGCGCTCGACCCATGCGATGAAGCTCACCGAGGATGGCGAGCGCTGCTTTGGGCGCGCCAAGGAGCTGGTAGCGGGATGGGAGGCTTTCGAAGCGGACCTGCGCGGCGCCGGTGACGAGCCCGAGGGCACGCTGCGGGTCGTGGTGCCGCATGCCTTCGGGCAGCAGCAGCTGGTAGGGCCGCTGGCGGAGTTCCTGCGCCGTCACTCGCGGGTGACGGTGGAGTGGCTGTTGTATGACCGGACACCGGAGTTCATTGCCGACGGCATCGACTGCGCCATCCACGTTGGCGAGGTGAGCGACCCGTCGGTGGTGGCGATCCGGCTTGCGCAGGTGCCCCGCATTGTCGTTGCCGCCCCTGCCGTGCTGGATGGCTTGGCGATGCCCTCGCACCCGAACGAGCTGGCCATGCTGCCCTGGCTTTCCCTGCGCACCTTCTATCGCAACGAGGTGACGCTGACCCATGCGGTGACTGGCGAAAGCCAGCGGCTGGCGTTCCGCCCGCGCGTGGGCACCGACAGCCTGTATGCGTTGCGCAGCGCGGCAGCGCTGGGACTGGGCGTGGCCGTGGCGTCGGCCTGGCTGATGGCCGAGGATATTGCACAGGGCCGGCTGCTGCACCTGGTGCCCGAGTGGCAGGCATCCTCGCTGCCGATGTACCTGATCTATCCCTACGCGAGTTTTTATCCCGCCAAGCTGCGCCGCTTTGTGGAGACGATGCGGCAATGCGTGCCGGCGACCATGGCAGGCTGAATCCTGGCCGAGCGCAAGCTGCCGCCGGGCGGCAGGTTCAGGATCGAGGTGCTCGGCATCGACCCGCCGGCCCGCTTCGGGCGATAGCCGAAGCCCGGAGCCACCCCAGCCCCATCAGATCTCGTCCGGCACCCGCTCCAGGTCCGTCATCCACACCACGGACTCGGAATCGCTCGGTGCCCGCCAGTCTCCGCGCGGCGACAGCGAGCCACCCGACCCCACCTTGGGCCCGTTGGGCACGCACGAGCGCTTGAACTGGCTGGTGCGGAAAAAACGGTCGAGGAAGATGCGCAGATTGCGCTTGATGTCGGCCACCTTGTACACATTGCGCACCACGTCCAGCCCGTCAGGCCAGTTGCCCTTGTCGCGCTCGCCCCACGCGCTCAGGGCAAGGAAGGCGATCTTGGTCGGCGTGAAGCCGAACCGCAGCGTGTAGTACAGGTTGAAATCCTGCAACTCATACGGACCGATGAAGTTCTCGGTCTTTTGCTGCGGCGCGTCGGCGGAGTCTCCCGGCACCAGTTCCGGGCTGATCTCCGTGCCAAGCACGTCGAGCAGCACGTCCGAGCCGGTATTGCCGATCTGCCCGGTCTGCGCCACCCAGCGGACCAGGTGCGAGATCAGCGTCTTGGGCACGCTGCCGTTCACGTTGTAATGCGACATGTGGTCGCCCACGCCATACGTGCACCAGCCCAGGGCCAGCTCGCTCAGGTCGCCGGTGCCGATCACGATGGCGTGGCTGTGATTGGCGAAGCGGAACAGATGGTTGGTGCGCTCGCCCGCCTGCACGTTCTCGAACGTGACGTCGTACACAGGCTTGCCGGACGCGTAGGGGTGGTCAAGGTCCTTGAGCATCTCGACGCAGCTTGGCCGGATGTCGATCTCCTTGGCCACGCAGCCCACCACCTCCATCAGCTTGCGCGCCTGGAGCAGCGTGCGCTCGCTGGTGGCAAAGCCCGGCATGGTGATGCCGATGATGTTGGTGCGCGGCAGCTTGAGCCGATCCATGGCCTTGGCGCACACCAGCAGCGCGTGCGTGGAATCCAGCCCGCCGGAGACGCCGATCACCACCTTGGACAGGCCGCTGAACGACAGCCGCTGGACCAGCGCCTGCACCTGGATGTTGTAGACCTCGCTGCAGCGTTCGTCGCGCCGCCGCGCGTCGGACGGCACGTAGGGGAATCGTTCCACCGTCCTGCGCAGCGGCAGCGGCTTGTCCAGCGCCAGGTTCATGGCGAAGGGGATCACCTTGAACTTCGCCACCTCCGCGCCATGGCGCCGCACCGAGTGGCCGAACGTGGTCTGGTGCATGCGCTCGCGCGACAGGCGCTCGAGGTCGACATCCGCAAAGGTCAGGTGCGAGCTGTCCGCAAAGCGCTCGGACTCCGCCAGCAGTTCGCCGTTCTCGTAGATCAGCGCCTGCCCGTCCCACGCCAGGTCGGTGGACGACTCGCCCTTGCCCGCCGAGCTGTACACGTACGCCGCCAGGCAGCGCGCCGACTGCTGGCTGACCAGCTGATGCCGGTAGCCGGACTTGCCGACCACGATGTTGGAGGCCGACAGGTTCACCAGCACGGTCGCGCCCGCCAGCGCCGCGAACGACGACGGCGGAATCGGCACCCACACGTCCTCGCAGATCTCCACATGGAAGCGCAAGAACGGCACGTCTTGCGCCTCGAACAGCAGGCCGGCGCCAAAGGGCACCTTGCTGCCGCAAAGCGGCACCTCGGTGGCTACCGCGCTATCGGCCGAACTGAACTGGCGCGCCTCGTAGAACTCCCAGTAGTTCGGCAGGTAAGTCTTGGGAACCACGCCAAGGATGCGCCCGCCGGCTACCACCGCCGCGCAGTTGAACAGTTGATGCTCGACCCGCAGCGGCAGCCCCACCACCAGCGTCGCGGCGATCGACTTCGACGCATCGACGATGGCGGCAAGGGCCGCCTCGCAGGCGTCGAGCAAGGCGCGCTGATGGAACAGGTCGTCGCAGGTATAGGCGGACAAGCCCAGCTCCGGAAAGGCCACCAGCGCCGCACCCTGGCTGGCGGCATCCCTGGCCAGCGCGATCGTCTCGGCGGCATTGAAGGCCGGGTCTGCCACTCGGCACACCGGCACACCCACCGCCACGCGGGCAAAGCCATGGGCGTAGATATTGAGGAACGGGTTCTTGGTGTCAGTCATGTCAATCATCCTTGCACTGCGCGGTGCAGCGCTCGCGGCGCAAGCCGGGCGGGAAAGTGGGTTGTGCGGTATATGGCGCAATTCTACGACGCGCGCGGCTGCCGGGCGAGTTGCTGAAGATCTCGGCAAGGACCGATCTGCTGCACATTCCCTACAAGGGATGCGCTCCCGCCATGACCGACGTGCTGGGCGGCCAGGCGGACGTCAGCATCAACACGCTCACCAACGCCCTGCCCTACCTGAACAAGCTGGCCCTGCGGATCGGCCTCAAGGCTGACTGATACAGTCAGCGCAAGGGCTCGGCCTGCAGGTAAGCCGCGGCCTGCGGCGGTTCGGCATCCTGGCGCCAGCGGGCACGTCGCCCGGGGTCGTGCAAAAGCTCAACCTGGAAATCGCCAGGGTCATGGCCTGAAGCCCACGGCTTTGCGGCCTGCCCGCACAGCGTCGAAGTCGCTCGCGTCCAGGCTGGCACCGCGCGCGGCGCGAAACGCCGCGTCCCAGGCCAGCGGCGCCAGGCGCGGCTTGAGCGGCACGCGCAGATGCTCGGACCAGGGATGCGGGCTCCTGTCGCAAAACCAGACCGAGGCCCGCGGATTGCCCCCCTCCATCCCCACATATGAAGCAAAGTAAGTGTCCAGATCCTCTGTTGTGAACACCGTGGTGTTTTCCATGCTGCCCCCCCCGATTGCCTGGTGGGACCCCTCTTCAGCGCTTGCCGCAGCGTGCCGGCGCCCGTGGGGGCGCGCGTGCCGTTGCGATCGTTCGCCGGATATCCCGCGCCGGCCAAGGCTGGCGCTGAATCGTTCCGGGCATTGGTGGTACGCCGTGCCTGCTGCTTGCTGGCCAGCCCTGGCTATCAGCTAGCCTGTTGGTCCGCCTTTCCAGTCTTGAGCATCTCGGCAATCTCGATGGCGGAGGCAGGTGCGAATTGCGCTACGCAGGAGCGCGTCAGCGCCAGCGTGTACGAGAACGCCATGGCGCGGTCCTCGAACGTGCGGTTGAGCATGAAGTGCGCGGCGGGCACCTGGCCGTCGGCCAGCTTTGACAGGCGGACCAGCGCTCCCCAGTTGCCATCGTCCACCTGCAGGATATCCACCTCGATCGCATATCCGGCCTCGATATACGTCCTGGCCGGGCCTGCCAGCCGGCGTTCCGGTTTGTCGAGCGCCATCTCGTTCCTCCACGATTCAGGTCGATTTGAGACAACCACGCGTGCGTCAGCCGCGCTTTGGCGCGCCCGCGCCAGCCAGCCGGTTAGCGGCCGGCGGCTTCGCGGTGGACTGGCGCACCACCAGCCCGCTGGGAAAGCACAGGCGGATCGGCGCTTCGTCCGGTTGCGCCAGCCGCAGCATGACCCGCCGCACCATGGCTTGCGCCATCTCGCCAAAAGGCATGGCCACGGAGGTCAGCGCGGGATTGGTGTACAAGCACATGCTGATGTCGTCCATGCCGATCACCGAGACATCGGCCGGCACCGACAAGCCAGCCTGGTGCAGGCCGGACATCAGCCCGATCGCCATCATGTCGTTGACAGCGACCAGCCCGGTGGGGCGCGTGCTGGTCTGCGCCAGCTGCCCCGCCAGGGCCTGGCCCAGTTCCGCCAGTTCGGCATCGCCGTAATGCGCGGCGGGCGAGCACTCTATCACCACCGCGTCGCCCAGCCCGGCCTCTTTCACCGCCGCCTGGAAACCGGCGATCTTGCTCGCGCGGCTCACCGTGCGCCCGGCGGGCATGACAAAGGCGATGCGCCGGTGACCCAGCTCGAGCAGGTGCGACGCGGCCAGGTAGCCTGCCTGGAAGTTGTCGGGCGCCACGTGATCGATGCGCGCCGGCGCGTCAGGGTCGGCGCCGCCGTCGTAGCTGACCATGGCCAGCCCCTGCCGGGTCGCCACCTCGAAATGTTGCTCGCCGGTGACCGACGACACGACGATCACGCCGTGCACGCCGAACGAGAGCAAGTCGTCGAACATGCGCGACTCCTGCTCCCGGTCCCGGTTGGTATTGCCCAGCAGCACGCGGTAGCCCGTCTGGCGCTGTGCCTCGGCTTCGATCTTCAGCGTCAGCTGGCCGTACATGGGGTTGGCGGTGGACGGCACCAACAGCCCCAGCATCGGCGTCTGGCCGGTCTTGAGCTGGCGCGCGACCTGGCTGGGCCGGAAGCCGAGCGTGCGGATGGCCTCCCGCACCCGCTCGAATGTGGCGGGATTGAGCCGCTCGGTGCGTCCGTTGAGCACGTTGGAAACGGAGCTCACGGATACATTCGCCAGTCTGGCGACATCTTGTATGGTTGCCATTATCGGGATCTCATGCCAGCGTCATCAGGCGGGATCGCCATGGCGTCAGCGATGGCAACAGGATCAAGAACAGCAAGATCAGCAGCAACAGCAACAGCAACAGCAACAGCAACAGCAACAGCAACAGCAAGACGAGGTATGTCAGCATCGGCCCCGCCATCTGCTCCGTGCGCGTGCCGGCCATCGCGCAAGTGGCGACCGGCATCAGGTATTAAGCGTCTCCGTAAAACGATTTACTAAATCGATTTACAGATCATAGGCGGTCGTGAGACAAATGCAAGGACGATGACTTGCCGAGTGCCGCCGCCATGGCGGCAGTACCCGGCTGCGCATTCGGAAGGAAGTGATTCAGGCTGTGACCGCCTTGGCGCGGCCAACGTGCATAGCGCCAAGGGGACGGGGAAAATGGGCCGGCGATGCCAGCCGCATTCAGGCAAGTATTGCGCGCAATCTGCAATCTATCCGGGCGCGCTGATCTACCCGGGCAACTACAGCGACTACAGGAACGACAGCAACCCGCCCACCGCCCTCAATCCCAGGCAGGCGCCAACCCCTGCGGGCTGGTCAAGCGTCCGCCCCGATCCAGCGCACCGATGGCAGCCATGTCCGGCTCAGACAGCCGCACCGCAAGCGCACCCAGGTTGCCCTGCAGGTTTGCACGCTTGGTAGAAGAGGGAATCACCGCATGCCCAAGCTGCATGGCCCAGGCCAGCACCACCTGCGCAGGCGTAGCCCCGTTGCGCTGCGCAATTGCCTGAACCACCGGATCCTGCAACACCTTGCCGTAACCCAGCGTCATGTACGACGTGATCGGAATCCCCTGGCTGCGGGCAAAGTCGGCCACCTTGCGATTCTGCAGGAACGGATGCAACTCGACCTGGTTGGTCGCGATGGCACCCGCCCCCACCACGTCGATCGCCTGCTGCATCAGCCCGATCGTGAAATTGGACACCCCGATCTGACGCGTCAGCCCCTGCTCGCGAGCATCGGCCAGCGCGCCCATGAACTCGGCAACCGGCACCCCATCACCTGGCGACGGCCAGTGGATCAGCGTCAGGTCGACATGGTCCGTACGCAGCTTGGCAAGGCTGTCCTTGAGGCTGGGCACCAGCTTGTCGCGCGACAGGTTCTCGGTCCAGATCTTGGTCGTCAGGAACAGCGCCGAGCGCGCCACGCCGCTCTCGGCGATGGCCTGGCCGACCTCGGCCTCGTTGCCGTAGATCTGTGCGGTATCGATGGCGCGGTAGCCAACGTCAAGGCCGTTGCGCACGGAGTCGATGACGGTCTGGCCTTGCAGGCGGAAGGTACCGAGGCCGATGGTGGGAATGGACATTGTGTTTTCCTGTGTCAGGTCATGCGTTGGCGGCCACGGCCGGCTGCGGCCATGGCCTGGATGAATGCGCGCTTCGGGCGGGCGTCAGGCGAGCGGCATCTCGTTCTCGATCCACGCCGTCACCGACACGTGCCCGGGCTGCCAGCCCAGCTCCGAGCGCGCGCGCCGGGCGCGCACGCGGCTGTTGGAGCCGAAGGAGTAGCGCGACTGGCCCTCGCCCCAGACGGGCGTGGCCTCTTCGACCGACCAGGACTGCACGGCCCCGAGGCCGAGCCGCCGGGCAATGGCAGCACCGATCTCCGCGTACGAAGCCTCGCCGTTCTCGACAAAATAGAAGGCGCCCGCGGGCGCGCTGTCGAGCACGCGCGCATAGAGGTCCACCACATCGGCGATATGCACGTTGGACCAGCGGTTCACGCCTGCGCCGACGATGCGCACCAAGCCGCTCTGCCTGGCCTGCGCCACCAGCGGCGGAATCTGCACGCTGTCGGCATGCAGCCCGGCGCCAACGCCGTAGATCATGCTGTTGCACAGCACGGCGCTGCGCACGCCTTGCGCGGCGGCCGCCAGCACCATCTGGTCGATGGCGTGGCGCGCCTGCTTGCCCGGCTCCACCACGAACGGCGTCTGTTCGTCGAAGATGCGCGGCGGCAAGACATTGCCGCCGGCGTCGTCGCCGATCACGCTGGAGCCGCTGGTATGCAGCAACGGCTTGCCCGTGCCGCGCAATCCGGCCAGCAGCGCGTCTACCGCGGCGCGGTGGTCGCTGCTGGCGGCGTTGATCACGCCGTCTGCCTGCGCGGCTTCGCGCGTCAGCAGTGCGGCGTCGTCGAGCGCGCCCGGCACGGGCACGACGCCGCGCATGGCCAGCTGCGCGGCCTGCGCCGGGTTGCGGACCAGGCCGCGCACGCTATGCCCGGCGGCGATCAGGTGAGCAGCGACGGAGCCGCCGATAAAGCCGGCCGCGCCGGTGAGGAAGATTTGCATGGGATGCTCCTGGAAGCGGGCTTGCGAAGCGCGCCGGATTGGGCCCGGGCCCGGGCCCTGAGACCCTGAGACCGTGAGGCGGTGGCCATGGCCGGATGAACATGGCCCGAGTATCCGCGCAACCCATGCAGAGAAAAACCGTGAGGCGGGCAGAACATATTTGATTCCCGCGCAAGAATGGGCGCCGCGCCCGCGCACTGGAAGTGTCTCGCTGCGTATTCGCCGTCCGGAACCTTGCCAAGCGTAACGCAACGGTGCTGCATTACGCTGCGAGCTGGCAAAAGATGGGAAAGATGGCGAAAGATCGCAAGCGGCCCCGGCGTCTACCTTGCCGGGCGCGCGTGCGCACCGGCACGTTGGGCTGCGTGCCGGTTCCGAAGTACTGGTTATAGACGCCCGAGAAACCGGTGAAATCCGGCTTGCCCGTGGCCGGGTCCGCCACGATCAGCGCCCGCATGGAGACGATGTCGCCCATTTGGTAGCCGCGCGCCCTGAGGATGTGCTCGATCTGGCCGAGCACGTTGCGGGTCTGGGTTGCGGTGTCGCCATAGGAGGCCGCGGTATCGGGCGGCGCGGAGGCATTCGACACCGTGGGCCCCACGCCGCTGAGCACGAGTTGCTCCGCGCTGGCGGGAATCTCGATCGCCTCGGCGAACTCGCGCTGCCGGTGGGATTCACGCCCGACGGCCTTCCCGTGGGCCTGCAGCTGATCGGCAGGCCCTGGGCCGAAGGTACCCTGCTTGACGCCTGCGCCGCATTCCAGCAAGCCACCAGCTGGCACCGTATCGAACCCGTGCTCAATGGCCCGGAAGTGGCCGGAAGTGGCCATCATCGCGGCGGTGCCGGACCACGGGTAAGCATCTGAAAAGGCAGGCTGGCGCGATGGTAGACTCGGCACAGCCCCGAGCCGCGCGGGCCACCTCTATAATCCGCGCTCCCGGCCAACCATCGCAGATATCTCGCCTCATGCTCAAGGAAACAGCGCAAGCCCGCCCGACACGCCGGTACGTGGAAAAACGCGAGGCGATCCTCGATGCTGCTGCCCGGCTGTTCAATCGCAAGGGCTTGCGCGGCGCCACGCTCTCGGACGTGGCGCAGGAAGTCGGCCTGAGCACCAACAGCATCACCTACTACTACCGCAAGAAGGAAGACCTTGTGGTGGCGTGCCTGATGCGCACCATCGATGAAATCGCGGGCATCGCCGACGCCACGGCCGGCGAGCCGTTGCCGCAGGCCAGGGTGCGCCGATTCATCGCGCTTTTCTTCCAGCGGCTGGCCAGGACTGCAACCGGCGAGCGCCCCGAGTTGATGAGCTTTCGCGAGATCCGCTCGCTGCCCGACACACACGCCGATGTTGCCTTCGCGGCCTATACGGACATGTTCCGGCGCATCCGCAAGCTGTTGCGCAGCGACACGCCCAAGGACCCCGCGCAACGCAGCGCCCTGAGCGCGGCGGCGCACCTGCTGCTGTCGCTGACCAGCGGCGCGATGACATGGGTGGAGCGCTATGAGCCAGAGGATTATCCGAAGGTGGCGGATACCGTCGTGGATATCCTGCTCAACGGCTTTGCGTCACCGTCATCGCAATGGGACAGCGCCCCGGCCGGGACGCCGCCGATCTCCAAAGCCGAAACCACGCAGGAAGCCTTCCTGCGCGCTGCCACGGAACTGCTCAACGAACTGGGCTATCGGGGCGCTTCCGCCGATCGCATCTCCGCGCGGCTGAATCTCACCAAGGGTGCCTTCTATCACCACAACGAGAACAAGGATGACCTGATCGCCGCCTGCTTCGACCGCATGTTCGCAGTGATCCGCGATGCGCAATCGAAGGTGGAGAACGGCCCGGGCACCGGCTGGGACAAGCTGTGCGCGATCGCGCGCGCGCTGGTCGGCTATCAGTTTTCCAGCCAGGGGCCGCTGCTGCGGCTGACCATCTACGGCGCGCTGCCCGAGGAGATGCGCAAGGAGAAGATGCTGACGATGAACCGGCTGTCGGCGCGGTTTGTGCGTTTCCTGGTGCAAGGGATGCAGGACGGGTCGATCCGGGCGCTGGATCAGTCGATTGCTTCGTTGCAGGTGAATGGGATGATCAATGCCGCGGTGGAGTTGCGGCGGTGGGTGCCGGATGCATCCGGGGAGAACGCGGCGGATTTGTTTATCCGGCCTTTGTTTTTGGGAATATTTTCGGGGCAGTGAGCGCCAGGATGCATCTTTGATGCGCCTTGATGCGTTTTAGTGCACCAACGCCTGGCTCCCCGCTTGCCGCATCACCCTTCCAGACCCTCCAGATGGCAAGCCACCATCTGCCCATCCCCCCGTTCCCTCAGCACTGGATCCTCCACCCTGCAGCGCTGCGTTGCCTGTGCGCAGCGCGGGTGAAAGCGGCAGCCGGACGGCGGGTTCAGCGGACTTGGCACTTCGCCCTTGAGCACGATGCGCTGGCGCTTTGCCTCGGCTTCGACGCTCGCCACAGGCACGGCGGACAGCAGCGCCTTGGTGTAGGGATGCCGGGGATTCGCATATAGCGCGTCCCGGCTGGCGATCTCCACGATGCGCCCGAGGTACATCACGGCGATGCGGTCGCTGATGTGGCGCACCACGGCCAGGTCGTGCGCAATGAAGATATAGGTCAGCCCGAGCCGCCGCTGCAGTTCCATGAACACATTGACCACCTGGGCCTGGATCGATACGTCCAGCGCGGAGACGGGTTCATCGCAAACGATCAGGCTGGGTTCGACCGCCAGCGCGCGGGCAATGCCGATGCGCTGGCGCTGGCCGCCGGAGAACTCGTGCGGGTAGCGGTCCGCCATATAGGGCAGCAGGCCGACCATCTGCAGCAGCTCGGCGATGCGGGCGCGATAGTGCTCGCGGTCGTTGGCCATGCCGTGCACTTCGAGCGGCTCGCCGATGATGTCGCAGACCTTCATGCGCGGGTTCAGCGAGCCGAACGGATCCTGGTAGACCATCTGCACGCTGCGGCGGAAGTTCTTCTCCTGCGCCTTGCTGAAGGTGGCGAAGTCGTCGCCATCGAAGGCGATCCGCCCACCGCTGGCGGCCAGCATCTTGATGATGGCCAGGCCGGTGGTGGACTTGCCGCAGCCGCTTTCGCCGACCAGCCCCAGTGTCTCGCCGCGCCTGAGCGTAAACGATACGCCGTCCACGGCCTTGACCGAGCCCACCTGCCGCTTGATGACGACGCCCTGGGTCACGGGGAAATGGACCTTGAGGTTCTCGACGCGCAGGATCTCGTCGCCGATCTTGCCGTGCTGGCGCGCGGCGGGCAAAGCCCGCGCTTCAGTGGTGGTCATGGTCATGGAGGAAGCATGCCTTCAGGTGATTCGGGCGCACGGCACGCAGCGCGGGGCGCGACATGCCGCATTGATCGGTGGCGAGCTTGCACCGCGGCATGAAAGCGCACCCTGGCGGCAGCGCGGTGAGGTCGGGCGGCTGGCCGTCGATGGGCACCAGCGGCTGGCGGGTATCGCCGTCGATGCGCGGCACCGAGGCCATCAGCCCGCGCGTGTACGGGTGCGCGGGATGGCCGTAGAGCTCGCGCGCCGTGGCGGTCTCGACCATGCGGCCGCCGTACATCACGGTCACGCGATCGGCATAGCGGGCCACCACGCCCAGGTCGTGCGTGATGAGCACCAGCGCCGTACCGGACTGGCTGGCCAGGTCCTTGAGCAGGTCGAGGATTTGCGCTTGCACCGTGACGTCGAGCGCGGTGGTGGGCTCGTCCGCGATGATCAACTGCGGCTTGCAGGCCAGCGCCATGGCGATCATGGCACGCTGGCGCATGCCGCCCGAGAACTGGTGCGGATAGGCGCCCAGCCGGCTCTGCGGCTCGGGGATCTGCACCTTGCCAAGCAGTTCGCCGGCAATGCCCAGCGCGGTCTTCCACGGCATGCCCTGGTGCAGGTTGATCGGTTCGGCGATCTGCTTGCCCACGGTGAGCGCCGGGTTCATCGACGACATCGGCTCCTGGAAGATCATCGCGATCCGGTTGCCGCGAATCGCACGCATTTTTGCCGGGCTTAGCTTGAGCAGGTCCTGCCCGTCAAAGCGGATCTCGCCCGCTTCGATGCGGCCCGCCGGGCTGGGAATCAGGCCCAGGATGGATAGCGCGGTGACGCTTTTCCCCGAGCCGGACTCGCCAACGATGGCCAGCGTCTCGCCGGGGGCGACATCGAACGAGACCTGGTCCACCGCCGTGACCACGCCCCGGTCGGTGCGAAAGCGCGTGGTCAGCTGATTCACTTGCAAGATGGGCTGCATCATACGGGCCTCCTTGAAAGGGACGGGCGTGGGACAGGCGTGGAGCAACGTGGAAGCAAGGAAATCAGAACCCCATCTTCTTCTTCATGTCCTGATCGACCCACATCCGCGCGTAGATCGGGCCGGGACGGACCGCGCCCGCGCGCAGCTCGGCGTTGTAGTTCTTCACCCAGGGCCACCATGCGGTGTACACGTAAGGGGTCGGCAACCAGATATACGGCGCGTCGGCGAGCACATCGCGCGTCAGCGAGCGCAAGGCCTCTTGCCGGCGGCCGAGGTCACGCATCTGGAAGGCTTCGTTTACGCGCTGCTCGTACTTGGCGTCGCCCCACTGCGCGGCGTTCCAGACCTGGCCCTTCACGAAGCTCTTGCGGATCGTGGTGGTCGGGTTGGTATGGCCGTTGCTCATCAGGTAGCCGGGCGCATTGGTCCTGGTGGTCATGGCCGACAGGAACGCGCCGTACTCCATCGGCTGGATCTCGATGCGCACCCCAACCTGCTCCAGGTAAGCGCCGATCAGCGGCAGCAGCTCCAGGTGCTCCGGCTGGCAGGCGCACACCTGCACCTTGAAGGTGAAGCCCTTCGCGTAGCCCGCCTCGGCCAGCAACTTGCGCGCCTTGTCCGGGTTGTAGGCGAACAGCTCCTTCACCGAGTCCGGCATGGCGCTCAGCGGCTCGAAGTAGCCGGCGTAGTCCGGATGCTGCGGGTAGGCGAACAGTTCGGCATTGCCGCCATAGAACTGCTTGACGATCTCCTGCTTGTTGACCGCCATGTTCAGCGCGCGCCGCACGCGCAGGTCGTTGAACGGCTTGGTATCGACGCGCAGCGCCACGTACTGGCCGTTGGTCGACAGCCAGCGCGACCACTTGAGTGCCGGCGCGTTCTTCTTGAGCTCATCGACCGCGGTCCAGCGCACGGACTCGAGCACATCCAGCTTGCCTGTGCGCAGCATGGTGTTGCGGGTGGACTCGTCCTTGACCGTGCGCAGCACGACCTTGTCGACGAAGGGCAGCTTGTAGTCCTTGCCGGCGATCTTGTCGCTATCCCAGTATTGCTCGTTCTTCGTGTAAGTGCTGGCTGTGCCCTGGACGAAATTGCTCAGCAGGAACGGCCCGCTGCCGTTCACATTCTTCCAGTTACCGGCCCCGGCGGCGGCCACTTCCTTGGGCATGATGCCGGAGTAGTAGCCCCAGCCGAAGCGGTAATCCCATTCGGCGTTGAACGCCTTGAAGCGGAAGACCACGGTGTACTTGTCCGTTGCCTCCACCTTGTTGAGGTGGTCGTAATACGTGGGGATTTTCTTGGCGCTGGTGTTCTGGCGGTTGTAGCTGAAGACCACGTCGTCGGCCACCAGTTCGCGCTCCTCCATCACGCCCGCCTTGGCGGGGAACTTCACGCCCTTGCGCAGCTTGACTTCGAGCGTCAGCGGGTCGACCCACTTCCAGTTCTCGGCCAGCTCGCCGCGAATCGCATCCTCCGGCAGCCACGCATCGGCCTGGAACGGATACTTGCCGCCATTGCGCCTGGCCTTGGAAAGGTCGGCGGCGAAGAGCTGTTCGTAGACCTGGCCGGTATCGTAGTTCTGCTTCCAGTTCCAGTCAGCCAGGTCCCACGACAGGGCGGAGATGGTGGGATACATGGAGCCGATCTCGAGATTGCCGCCGTACTTCGGCGCTTCGGCCTGCGCGCAGGCGGTGCCAGCGGCAAGCGCCAGCACCACGCCAGCCACGCCAGCCACCACTGAAGATATTGTCCGGTTCAAGCCGCGTCGCTCCATCGTCATCCTCCGTTGTTGGTTATCGCGACCCGCGCATGCGCGGGTCGAGCAGGTCACGTAGCGCGTCGCCGTAGACATTGATGGCATAGACGACAACGGTGAGGCAGATGCCGGGGGCCAAGGCCAGCCAGGGCCCCTGGAACATGAAGGTGCGGCCGTTGCCCGAGAGCATGCCGCCCCAGGTCGGCGCGGGCGGCGGCACGCCCAGCCCGAGAAAGGACAGGCCGGACTCGGCCAGGATCGCGGTGCCCACGCGCGTGGTAAACAGCACAATGATGGGCGGCAGCACGTTGGGCAGGATATGGCGCCAGAGAATGCGGCCGGTGGATGCGCCCATGGACTGCGCGGCGTGCACATACATGTTCTCGCGCACCGAGACCACCGCGCTGCGGATGATGCGCGAGCCGCCCACGCCCAGCAGCAGGCCCAGCGTGCCGATGATCTGCCAGCTGCCCGGGCCGAGCACGGACACCACCACGATCAGGATCACCAGGTCGGGAAAGCTCATCCACGCATCCACCATGCGCTGCACGATCAGGTCGAACTTGCCACCCAGGTAGCCGGTCAGGATGCCGATCAGCACCGAGATGGCGGTAGCGAGCGTGGCGGCCGACAGCCCGATGATGACCGAGAGCTGCGCGCCGTACAGGCAGCGCGAGAGCATGTCGCGCCCGAGGTTGTCGGTGCCGAAGGGGTGCGCCCACGACGGCGGCTGCAGCCGCTTCATCATGCTGATCTCGTTGACGCCATAAGGCGCCAGCCAGTCGGCAAAGACGCCGCAGAACAGGAAGATCATGCAGATCACCGCGCCGGCGGCGCCCAGCGGCTTCTCGCGGAACAGGCGGCCCACCAGTACGAAGGCTGACCCTAGCCGGCCCGGGACAGGCGTGGGCGGCGCGCCAGGGACGGCTTGCGCCGCCTTGAGCGCCGGGGCGTTTGCGATTGGACGTGCCATCAGCGATGCCTCACTTTCGGGTCGAACAGCCCGTAGCTCAGGTCCACGAGCAGGTTGATGAGCATGACGGCCACCCCGACCACCAGGAACACGCCGGTGATCACGGGATAGTCCCGCTGGTTCACGGCGTCCAGCAGGAGCAGCCCCATGCCCGGCAGCGCGAAGATCTGCTCGATCACCACGGCCCCGCCGATCAGCAGCGGCGCTTGCAGGCCGATCAGCGTCACCACCGGGATCAGCGCGTTGCGCAGCGCATGGCGCAGGATCACCAGGCGCTCGTTCAAGCCCTTGGCCCAGGCCGTGCGGATGTAGTCCTGGCGCAGCACCTCCAGCATCATGGTGCGCGTCATGCGCATGGTGATGGCCGACAGTGCCATGCCAAGGATGATGGCGGGCACCAGCATGTTACTGATGTGCCGGAGCGGGTCCTCCAGGAAGGGAACGTAGCGCACCTCGGGCGACCAGCCCCACCACACGGAAGGAAACACCATGATCATCGTGCCCATCCAGAAGCTGGGTACCGCCAGCATCAGGATGGAAAACGAGCGCGCCACGTAGTCGGCCGCGGTGTCTTGCCGGATCGCCGAGAGCACGCCCACGGGCAGCGCGACCGACAGCGCCACGAACAGGGCAAGCGCGCCTAGCGAGAAGGTGGCGGGCATGCGCGCCAGCACCATCTTCAGCACCGGCTCACCCTGCCACAGCGACTGGCCGAGATCCCCGTGCAGCACGATGTTGCCGATCCAGTGGACGTACTGGAACCACATCGGCTGGTCCAGGCCCAGCGCGCGGATCAGGTCCTCGCGGCTCTTGGTGTCGGCGCTGATGTCGTTCTGGCTCAGCATCAGGTCGACCACATCGCCCGGCACCATGCGCACGATCACAAAGACGATCAGGCTGGCAAACAGCAGCGTGGGCAGCAACGCCAGCAGGCGGCGCAGGATGTAGGCACTCATGGCGCGCCCGCTTCCGTGACGCCCGTCCAGGCCACGCCGCGCGCCCTGAAAAAAGATACCGTGGATACGATAAAAAATGCCGCCCCGACCATGCCGTCTCCTGTTCGGTGCTTCGCGTGGTCGCCAGACACACCAGACAAGCATCGCATGACACGTAAATCAAGCGACATCTTGTGCCAGCAAGGAATGCATCCCTGGGCGTCTTCCACCGAGCTGCTGTTTTTGCAGATAGCCCATTCAGCATACCCATAGTTCTAATTCATGACAACCGAACTGGCTCTTGAATGTCTAATGGATTTACCTAGGTCGGCGCCGCCGTGGCGGGCCGCTTGTGCGGCGCAAACGCGCGACGGGAAGCGCGGCGAGAAGCGCGAGGGCGAGCGCAGGCGCCACGCCTGCGCGTGGACGGCCTGCAAACACGGTTGAAGATGGTGCGCTGCGACGCTCAGTAGCCGCGCAAGGTCGCCCAGCGCTGGGCGTGGAAGTTGGTGTCGCCGAGCAGGATCTGCGCGGCGCAGGCGCGCTTCATGTAGAAGCCGATTTCGAACTCGTCGGTCATGCCAATGCCGCCGTGCATCTGCACGGCCTCCTGCACCGCGAGCATCGCCGTGGACCCGGCGCGGGCTTTGGCCGCGGATACCAGCGCGATTGGCTGCGCCGGGCCGTCGTCGAGCAGTTGCTGGCTGCGCAGCACCGCCGCGCGCGTGATCTCGATCTCGCTGAACAGATGGGCAGCGCGATGCTGCAGCGCCTGGAACTCGCCGATGATCTTGCCGAACTGCTTGCGCTCTTTCAGGTATTGCAGCGTGCGCTCGAAGGCCTCGTCGGCAATGCCAACCAGCTCGGACGCCAGCGCCGCACGGGCGATATCGAGCGCGTGCTCAAGCATGGCCGCGCCGCTACCGGCCTCGCCCAGCACCGCGTCCGCCGCCACGCGCACATCCCGGAACTGCACGCGCGCGGCATTGCGGGCGTCCGCGATCACGGTGCGCTCCACGGTAATGCCATCGGCGCCGCGCGGCACCAGGAAGAGCGTGACGCCATCACGGTCGTCTGCGTTGCCGCTGGTGCGGCCCACCACGATGAGCGTATCGGCAATATGCCCATCGATGACGAAGACCTTGGCGCCATTGAGCAAGAACCCGCCGTCATGCTGCACGGCGGCGAGCGCCTGGCGCTGCGGGCGGTGCGCCGCGCCCTCGTCGATCGCCAGCGCGGTCAGGTGCTTGCCAGCCGCGATGGCAGGCAGGAAATGCGCCTTCTGCGCTGCGCTGCCGCCCCGGGAAATCAACGAAGCGCCCAGCAAAGCGGTGGAGAAAAACGGCGTGGGGGCCAGCGTGCGGCCAAGCGCCTCCATCAGGACGCCCGCCTCCACCACGCCGAGCGCGCTGCCACCGTACTGCTCGGGTATCAGCACGCCGGCAAAGCCCAGTTCGGCAAACTCCCGCCAGAGGGCGGGCGAGAAGCCGGTGTCGTCCCGCGTGTCGCGCAGCTTGCGCAGCATCGGGATGGGTGCGCTTTCGCGCAGGAATGTCAGGGCGCTGTCCCGCAGCATCTCCTGGGTCTGATTCAATACGATTGCCATGGTCGGTCTCGAAACGTTCCAGCGTGGAGTCGGGGCGCTCAGGCGCCGGGCAAGCCGAGCAAGCGCTTGGCAACAATGTTGAGCTGCACTTCGGTCGTGCCGCCCTCGATGGAGTTGGCCTTGCTGCGCAGCCAGCCGCGCGCGGTGGCGCCATCGTTGCTGCGCTCGCTCTCCCACTCCAGGGCCTCGCTGCCCCCAATCGACATCAGCAGCTCATAGCGCCGCTTGTTCAGCTCCGACCCGTAGTACTTGAGCACCGACGAGAATGCGGCAATGCCCTCGCCCTGCCGGGCCAGGTCTAGCGCGCGCTCCCCCGCCAGGGCGAATGCCGCCTCATCGATCTCAAAGGTGGCGATCTGCGCGCGCAGCATGGGCGCATCGACCTCACCGCGCTCGTTCTGGCCGAGCGTGTCGCGGGCCAGCTTGCCCATCGGCGGGGGCTGGCCGCGCCCGCCGATGCCGCTGATCATCTCGCGCTCATGGGTCAACAAGTACTTGGCGATGGCCCAGCCGCCGTTTTGCTCGCCCACCAGGTTGGCGCGCGGCACCACCACATCGTCAAAGAAGGTTTCGCAGAACGGCGACTTGCCGGAGATCAGCACGATGGGCCGCGCCGTCACGCCAGGCGTTTCCATGTCGAACAGCAAGAAGCTGATGCCGGTGTGCTTCTGCGCCGAAAAGTCGGTACGCACCAGGCAGAAGATCCAGTCCGCCTTGTCGGCGTACGACGTCCATACCTTCTGGCCGTTGACGACAAAGTGATCGCCGCGCTCGTCCGCGCGCGTTTGCAGCGAGGCCAGGTCCGACCCGGCATTGGGCTCCGAGTATCCCTGGCACCAGCGGATCTCGCCGCGGGCGATCCTGGGCAGATGCTCGCGCTTCTGCGCTTCCGAGCCAAAGCGGAGCAAGGCCGGGCCAAGCATCCAGATGCCGAAGCTTTGCAATGGCACGCGGCAGCCAAGCGCTTGCATTTCCTGGCGCAACACCTTGGCCTGCTCGCGGGAAAGGCCGCCGCCGCCATACTTGCGCGGCCACTCCGGCACCGTCCAGCCTTTCTCCCCCATGCGCGCGAGCCAGAGGCGCTGCGCCTCGGACTGGAAGCGGAACTTGCGCCCGCCCCAGCAGATGTCGTCTTCGTTGCGCACGGGCTGCCGCATTTCGGGCGGGCATTGCGCTTGCAGCCAGGCACGTACCTCCTGCCGGAAGGTTTCCAGGTCATCCACGCTTGTCTCCTGTTTTTTGGCTTGTCTTGTTTTGTTCTGATTTGGATTCGTTATATAAGCCCGACTTGGCAACGTCAATACTCAATTTCCAAAAATGAAAACGTGGCATGGCCAAACACCGCATCATTGCTGCCATGCATGCATTTACTGCCGATGTGATAGCATTCCCGAAAACATACCGTAACCACTAAACCGGCAAGCGAACCAAGCCGGTCCGCGCCCGTGGGGCGCAACCAGGAGACAATGTGGAGGCTGAAGCCAGCAGCGCGCCGCGCTGTGCCATCCTTGCCTTTCCCGGTGCCCGGGCGCCGGATCGCTCGCGCACCGTCAGCGCCGACGGCATCCGCATCGCCGTCCATGAGTGGGGCCCGATTGACGCCACGCCGATCCTGCTGGTGCATGGCGCCATGGATTTCGCGCGAACCTTCGATGTCTTCGCGCCGCTGCTGGCCGATGCCGGCTACCGCGTGGTGTCTTACGACCAGCGTGGCCACGGCGACTCCGAGCATGCCGACCTGTACAGCTGGGTCGCGGACGAGCGGGACCTGCTGGCGGTGGCCGACTCGGTCACGCGCGAGCCGCTGATCGCAATCGGCCATAGCAAAGGCGGCTCGTTGCTGGTGCATGCGATCCAGGCGCTGCCGCACCGCTTCACCCGCTTTGTCGCCATCGATGGCCTGCCCTTTCGCAATCCGCACGCGGACAGCGCCGTGCGCGACAAGAAGTCGATGACCGCGCCCATCATCACGCACTGGCTCGATACGCGCCGGCAAAGCCCGGGCCTCGCACGCAAGCCCGGCACCCTTGAAGAACTCGCCCGGCGGCGCGCCCGCATGAACCCGCGGCTGGCCCATGCATGGCTGTGCTACCTGGCCGCGCTCGGCGCGCGGCAGGATGCCGACGGCTGGCGCTGGAAGCTCGACCCGGTGATCGGCTCCTCCGGCTTTGGCCCCATGCGCGCGCGCTGGATGACCGACCGCCTGCCGGGCTTTCCCATTCCCATGCTGGCCATCTTCGGCACGCAGCGCGAGCCGATGGGGTGGGATGCCACCGCAGCCGACCTGGCGCCGTACTTCCCGCCCTCGACCCAGGTACAGGTGATGGCCGACACCGGGCACTTCATCCATATCGAGCGGCCACAAGAGACCGCGCAACACATCCTGCCTTTCCTCCGTTCATGACCCTCTACCTGCGCCACAATCGCCTGCGCCTTGCCCTGCATCCGCTCAAGACCGGCAGCGGGCCCGCGCTGCTGTTGCTGCACGGGCTGGGCGAGCGATCGCCGGACACATTGCCGGCGGAGTACGCCGGCTGGCCCGGCACGGTGCACGCGCTGGATTTCACCGGGCACGGACGCTCGGATATTCCGCGCGGCGGTGGCTACAGCTGCGAGTTCCTGATGGCGGATGCGGATATCGCACTGGCGCACCTGGGCCCGTCGACCGTAGCGGGGCGCGGGCTGGGCGGCTATATCGCCTTGCTGCTGGCCGGCGCGCGCCCGGAGCAGGTGCGCGGGGCCATCCTGCGCGATGGCCCCGGCCTGGCCGGCGGCGGCACCGCCGCACGCAATCCGTATATCCCGGTGGTGGATACCACGCGCACCGGCCCGCCCGACCCGTACGCCATCGCCGACCTGGCAACTGACGTGCGCCCGCCGAGCTACGCGGCCAACTACGCGATGCTGGCCGCGCAGCACTCTGACACGCCGCAGCCGATCTCCGTGTGCACGCGCGAGCGCCCGGACTGGCTGAAAGCGGTGACAGAGCTGCTCTCGCTGGAGAAGGTCGAACTGGACCAGGCGCTGCAACACTACGCGGCGCAAGCGGCGATGCGTGGAGACGCTCAGGCATGAAAGCGGAACTCGCCGCGCAGGCCGCCCGTGGCACAAATGCCGGACATGGCGATGCGCACGCACTGGCGGAGGACGGCTTTCGCGCCCACGTACAGCAGCACCTGCCACGCAACGCACGCGCCTACCTGATCCACGGCATGCTGGGCATGACCGGCTTCCGGCTGGTGACCGCCCCCACCTTCGTGCCGGCCTATATCTACCTGCTGTCCGGCTCCAAGCTGGTGGTCGGGTGCGTGCTTGGCGCGCAGTACGCCGGCATGGCGATGTCCTCCATCTGGGGCGCCACGCAGATCGAGCATCGCCAGCGCGTGATGCCGCTGATCTACCTGGTGGGCTGGCTGGTGCGCCTGCAGATCCTCGGCCTGGGCTTGTCCGCCTTCCTGCTCTCGGGCGACGGCGCGCTGGCCGCCGCCGCCGGGTTCCTGCTGCTGTTCGGCCTGTTCAACGGCGTGCAGAACGTCACCTTCAACTACCTCACGTCCAAGATCATCCCGCTGGAGCGGCGGGGCGCGTTGAGTGCGTTCCGCAATTTCCTCGGCGGGCTGATCGCGGCGGCGGTGGCCTATCTGGGCGGCCGCTTCCTGGTTGGCGGCAATGTGTTCGGCAATGGCTACGCCACCACCTTCCTCACCGCCTTCGTCCTTACCAGCCTGGGCATTTCCGCGCTGACCCGCATGCGCGAGCCGGTGCTGCACGATGTACGCGTGCAATCGGGCTTTCGCCAGCGCCTGCGCGAAGTACCGGCGCTGCTGCGCGCGGACCAGCACTACGTGCGCTTCTTCGTGGCCCGCGCGCTGGTGGCGTTCAGCATGATGGCGGTGCCGTTATATGCCATCTACGTTGGCAGCCATCTGCCGCTCTCGGGTGCCACGCTGGGCTACCTGAGCATTGCCTACCTGCTGGCGCAGACCACCAGCAACCTGATCTGGGGCCGCCTGGCCGACCGCCACGGCTATCGGCTGGTGTTCCTGTGCAGCATCGGGCTGTGGGTGCTGTCCACCGCCGCGCTGCTGCTCTGCGATGGCCTGGGCGCGTTCCTGCTGGTGTTCTGCGGGCTGGGTGCCAGCTTTGGCGGCTACTTCCTGTCCGCGGACAACTTTGCGCTGGAGTTCGGCAACCGGCGCGATCGCCCGATGCTGCTGGCGGTGTCGGATACGGCCACCTACACGATGATGGCGTGCGGGCCGATCCTTGGCGGCATGCTGGCGCAGGGGGTGCGCTTCTCGCTGGTGTTCGTCGCGGCCATGCTGGTCATGAGCATCGCCTTTGTACTCGCCCTGCGGGTGGAGGAGCCGCGCCGCCGCCCGCGGCCGCAGCGCGAGGGCAACGCGTAGCGCCAACCTCGGGATTATCGGGATCAACGGGATCAGGGATCACCAGGAGACAGGATGACATTCAGGACCTATCCGGAATTCAGCACGCACTACCCGCTTGTGCTCACCACGATCATGAAGCGCCCGGTTCGGATGTATCCCAACGAGATCGGCGTCGTCTACCGCAACCCCGCCACCGGCGAGTATTTCCGCTTTACCTGGGTGCAGTGGTACCGGCGCGTGGCCCAGCTGGCCAACGGCCTGCGCGGCGAGCTCAAGGTGCAGGCCGGCATGCCTGGCGAACCTGGCGAGCGCATTGCCACGATGGCGCTCAACACCCACCGCCACCTGGAGCTGTACTACGGCGTGACGGGCATTGGCGCCACCTTGCACCCGATCAACGTCCGCCTGTCCCCGCAGCACATCGTCTACACCATCCGGCACGCGCAGGACAAGATCCTGTTTGTCGACGACACCCTGATGCCCTTGCTGGAGGGCATCTACGACCAGGTCAAGGATGTGGTCGAGCTGGTGGTCTATATGTCGGACAAGCCGGGGCTGCCGCAGACCCGCATCCCCAACATCATCGAGTACGAAACGCTGATCGCCCGCCAGGCCGAGACCATCGAGTGGCCCGCCCTGCACGAGGACGTGAACGCCACGCTGTGTTACACCACCGGTACCACGGGCCAGCCGAAAGGCGCCACCTTCACGCACCGCCAGCTCTACCTGCTGACGATCCACATGATGGCGCAACTCGCCATCGGCAACACGCCGGACCACGATATTGCCGATGGCCTGGGCACGCGGCTGGGCGAAGGCGCGGTGCCGCTGCTGAATACGCCGATGTTCCACATCCACGGCTGGGGGCAGCCTTTCGTCGCGGTCTATAGCGCGCAGAAGATCGTGCTGCACGGGACCTTTACCGTGCAGGGCTTCTGCGAGCTGGTGGAGCGCGAGAAGGTGACGTCGGTGGGCATCGTGGCGACCATCGCGGCCATGTTGCTCGAATACCCGGACCTGAAGAAGTACGACCTCAGCAGCCTGGTGCGCGTCAGCGTGGGCGGCGGCGCGCTGCCGCTCGGGCTCAAGCGCAAGCTGGAATCCCTGATCCCCACCTTCCGCATGAGTTCGGGCTACGGCATGACCGAGACCGCGCCCACCATCGTTGGCTCGTTCATCAAGAAGACCATGGTCCACCTGGACCGGGACGAGACCGATGCGGTGCTGGTCAAATCCGGCCTGCCGATTCTTGGCGTGGAGGTGGAGGTCATCGATGATAAAGGCAAGCCGGTGCCTCAGGACGACCACACGGTCGGCGAGATCGTGGTGCGCGCGCCCTGGGCAACCGGGCAGTACTACCGCAACCCCGAGAAAAGCGCGGAGCTGTGGCAAGACGGCTGGCTGCACACCGGCGACATCGCCAAGGTGGATGCCGAGGGCTATATCACCATCGCCGACCGCATGAAGGACGTGATCCGCAGCGGCGCGGAGATGGTGCCCACGGTGCTGCTGGAGAACCTGATCGCGATGGCCGATTTCGTGCACGAGGCGACAGTGGTCGGCGTACCGGATCCGGTCTGGGGCGAGAAGCCTCTGGCGCTGGTCAGTGTGCGCCACGGCTTTGAGGCCAGCGAGGACAGCGTCATTGATTTCCTGAAGGTGCACGGCGTCGAGACCGGCAAGATCACCAGGTGGATGCTGCCCAAGCTCGTCGCCATCACGCGGGACATCCCCAAGACCAGCGTAGGCAAGTACACCGCGATGACCTGGAGACATTCCTGGCCATCGCCAAGGACGTTTCGCATCGCCACCCCGACACACTGGAGTCCACACCCATGACCGCTATCAACGCAGTCGCCGATCTCGCCGTGGAAGGCGATATCGCCATCCTGACGCTCAACTCACCGCCGGTGAACGCACTGTCCGCCGCAGTGCGCGCCGGCATCCTCGCCGGCATCGAGCGCGCCATCGCCGACAGCAACGTCAGGGGCATCGTCCTGACCTGCGCGGGCAAGACCTTTATCGCCGGCGCCGACATCACCGAATTCGGCAAGCCGCCGGTTGGCCCGTCGCTGGCCGACGTGCAAGCCGCAATCGAGGGCTCGCCCAAGCCCGTGGTCGCCGCCATCCACGGCACCGCGCTGGGCGGCGGGCTGGAAGTCGCGCTGGTATGCCACTATCGCGTGGCAGCTAGGTCCGCCAAATGCGGCCTGCCGGAAGTCAACCTCGGCCTGCTGCCCGGCGCTGGCGGCACACAACGCCTTCCCCGCATCGTCGGCCCCGCCAAGGCGCTCGACATGGTGACCTCGGGCGCCCACATCGGCGCGGCCGCCGCCGCGCAGATGGGCCTGTTCGACCTGGTGACCGACGACGCCGCGCTGCGCGCCGGCGCCATTGCCTTCGCCAGGCAGGTCAACGCCGAGCAGCGCCCGCTGCGCAAGGTGCGCGACCTCAACGAAAAAGTGGAAGCCGCGCGCGGCAAGCCGGAGCTGTTCGCCGACTTCCGCCGCGCCAACGCCCGCAAGTTCCGTGGCTTCGACGCGCCCGAGTACAACATCCGCTGCATCGAGGCCGCGGTCAACCTGCCCTTCGACGAAGGCATGAAGGTCGAGCGCAAGCTCTTCCTGGAGCTGATGAACGGCACGCAATCCGCCGCGCAGCGCTACTACTTCTTCGCCTCGCGCCAGGTCTGGAACGTGCCCGATGTGCCAGCCGACACACCGGTCATCGACGTGAAGAAGGTAGGCATCATCGGCGCGGGCACCATGGGCGGCGGCATCGCCATGAACATGCTCAACGCCGGCATTCCCGTCGTGATCGTGGAAACTGCGCAGCAAGCGCTGGACCGCGGCGTGCGCACCATCCGCGCCAACTACGACAACACCGCAAAAAAGGGCCGCATCACCGCCGCCGATGTCGACAGGCGCATGGCGCTGCTGACCCCGACGCTGGAACTCGGCCAGCTGGCCGACGCCGACCTGGTCATCGAAGCTGTCTATGAAAACATGGACGTGAAGAAGGACATCTTCGGCAAGCTCGACAAGATCGTGAAGCCCGGCGCCATCCTGGCCACCAACACCTCCGCGCTCGACGTCAACGAGATCGCCCGCGCCACGTCGCGCCCGGAATCCGTGATCGGCCTGCACTTCTTCTCGCCGGCCAACGTCATGAAGCTGCTGGAAGTGGTGCGCGGCGACAAGACCGCCAAACCCGTCATCCGCACGTCGATGGAGCTGGCCCGCAAGATCGGCAAGATCGCCGCGCTGGTGGGCGTGTGCCCGGGCTTTGTCGGCAACCGCATGCTCGCCCAGCGCCAGCGCGAAGCGCAGAAGCTCGTGCTCGAAGGCGCGCTGCCGTGGGACATCGACCGCGTGCTGTACAACTTCGGCTTCCCGATGGGCCCGTTCGCCATGAGCGACCTGGCCGGCCTGGACCTGGGCTGGATCCGCGAGAAATCCAGCAGCGCCACGCTGCGCGAGATCCTGTGCGAGATGGACCGCCGCGGCCAGAAAACCGGCGCGGGCTACTACGACTACGACGAGAAGCGCAATGCCATCCCCTCGCCCGTGGTCGAGGGGATCATCCGCGACTTTGCCGCCAGGCAGGGCAAGACCAGCCGCGTGGTCTGCGAGCAGGAGATCCTGGAGCGCTGCATCTACCCGATGATCAACGAAGGCGCAAAGATCCTGGAAGAAGGCAAGGCCATCCGCGCCTCCGACATCGATGTGGTGTGGGTCAACGGCTATGGCTGGCCGGTGTACCGAGGCGGCCCGATGTGCTATGCGGACACGATCGGGCTGGACAAGGTGCTGGCGGTCATGAAGAACTTCGAGGCGACGCTCGGCGCGGACTTCAAGCCGGCCAGGCTGCTCGAGGACCTGGTTGCGCAGGGCAAGAAGTTCAGCGACCTGAAGTAGGCAGTTCCGGCGCTGCGTGCTGATGCGCCCCCTTGGCCGGCCCGGCCTTGGGGGCCATGTAGCGCCGCAACTCCACCCACTGCCACGACAGCAGCGCCGGGATGCCGAAGAGCACCTCGCGCGCGCGCTTGACCAGTGCCAGCGACAATGCCACCTGCGGGTCGACGCCAAGCAGGTGCCCCAGCAGCAGCATCACGGCCTCCTGCACGCCAAGGCCGGCCGGCACGAAGAAGGCCACATGGCGCACGGCCTGCGTCAGTGACTCGATCGCCAGCGCCTGCCAGAGCGGGACGGGATGGCCCAGCAGCCACAGCGCGAACCAGATCTCCGCCGCGCCCAGGGCAAGGCCGGCGAACTGCCAGCACAGCGCGGCCAGCAATTCGCGGCGGCGCGCATTCAGCGCACGGATCTGCGCGTCGAGCCGGGCGCCGTCGATCAGCGCGACCACCCGGTGGTCCGTGCCGAACAAGCGACGCGCGGCGCCCTCCAGCCGCTCGAACAGCGCGCTATGGCGCAGCGAGAGCGCAAACAACACTGGCACCGGCAAGGACAGCAGCAAGCCAGCCAGGATCACCCAGGCGTGGCCATCGCCGTCACCGAGCGCCAACAGCAGCAACACCACGCCGAGCGCGGAGAACAGGTACTGTGCGAACAGCGTCACCATGACTTCCACCACGATGCTGGCGGTCACCGCCGTGGTATCCGTAATGCGCAAGCGGGTCAGCCGGATGCCAACCAGCTCGCCACCCACACCCACGGTGGGCAGCAGCCGGTTGACCGCCTCGCGCACGGTGGCCACCCACCAAAGGAAGGCAAGGCCAGCGGACTCATCGGGATCGGCTGACGTCAGCAACACCCGCCAGCCTTGCGCGTCCAGCAGCAGCGGCAGGGCGTGGAAGGGCACGAGCAGCAGCAGCGGCCAGCCGGCCTGGCCAACGATGCGGCCAATGTCGGCCGCGCCTTCGTGCAGCACCAGTGCGCTCAGGGCTAGCAAGCCCAAAAGGCCGGTCAGGTAGATCAGGCGCTTCATGCGGGGGCCAGGGCACCAGGCGCGCCAAAGATGTCGGTAAAGCCGCCGCTGCGCACGCCGGCTCGCTCCAGCGTCTCGCGCACGCGGGGCGACAGCAGCGCGGCCAGCTCGTCGGCATGGCGATAGCCATGCATGCTAGGTGCCACCTCGGCGCCGGAGACCACGCCGGGATGCAGGTAGATCTCGCCCACGCCCGCCGGCAGCTCCGCCAGCGCAGCCAGCAAGGTGGCTTCGTCCATGCGGCCGCTATTGGCGATGCCAAGCACGTAGTCGTTGTGGGCAATGCCGGCCAGGTCCAGCCGCCGGCGCAGCAGGGTCAGCCAGGGCCGCAGCAACAGCGGCGCCGCAGGCTCGCTGGGCAGGCGCATGGCGCGCAGGCCGAACTCGCGGCCGATCCGCAAGATCAGGGACAGCACGGTGGGATGCAAGTGGAAATGCTTGTGGGTGTTCACGTGGTCCAGCGTCAGCCCGGTGGCGGCGAACGCCTCGAACTGGGCGCGGATCTCCGCGGCCAGCTGGCGCCGCACATGCGGCAGAAAGAAAAAGCGGAAGCCGTCGCGCGCCATGGCCGAGCCGAAGCGGCCATGCGCATCCACCAGCGCCGGGATGGCAGCCGGGGCCAGCACCGCCGGGCCGTCAGCCAGCACCACATGCAGGCCCACGCGCAAGCGCGGCAGGCGCCTGGCGCGCGCCACCGCGTCGGCGGCCGCGCTCGCGCCCACCATCAGGCTGGCGGCGTTGAGCACACCATCGCGGTGCGCCAGCTCCACCGCTTCGTTGACACCGCCGTGCAGGCCGAAATCGTCGGCGGTGATGATCAGGGCACGCCGCGCAGGATCAGACGCCACAGGATCGCTCGCCAGGGTCAGGCCTCGTGCGAGCGCAGGAATCGGAAGAACTCCACCCCTTCGCGCAGGCGGCGCTTCATCATGTCCCAGCTGCCCAGCATCTCGCGCACGATTTCCCAGATCTTGCCCGGACGGAAGTAGAAGCGCTTATAGAAGGTTTCCACGCCATGGTAGATCTCTTCCTTGCTCAGGTGCGGATAGCTGATCGCGGCCAGCTGCACGCCCTTGTCGTTGACCAGGTTGATGACCTTGTTGTCTTCCAGCCAGCCGTTTTCCACCGCCTGCCGGTATAGCGTGGTGCCCGGATAGGGCGCTGCCAGCGAGACCTGGATCGTGTGCGGGTTGATGTCCTTCGCGTAGGCGATGGTCTTCTCGATCGTCTCGCGGGTCTCGCCGGGCAGGCCGAGGATGAAGGTGCCGTGGATGATGATGCCGAGCTTGCGGCAGTCCTCGGTGAAACGACGCGCGATATCGGTGCGCAGGCCCTTCTTGATATTGAGCAGGATCTGGTCGTCGCCGGACTCGTAGCCCACCAGCAGCAAGCGCAGGCCGTTCTCCTTCATGATCTTGAGCGTGCTGTAGGGCACGTTGGCCTTGGCATTGCAGGACCACGTCACGCCCAGCTTGCCCAGCCCGCGCGCGATCTCCTCCACCCGCGGCTTGAAATCCGTGAAGGTGTCGTCGTCGAACATGATCTCCTTGACCTCGGGCATGTTCTCCTTGATCCACTTGACCTCGGCGATCACGTTCTCCGGGGAGCGCGTGCGATAGCGGTGCCCGCCCACGGTCTGCGGCCACAGGCAGAAGGTGCACTTGGAGCGGCAGCCGCGCCCGGTATAGATCGAGACGTAGGGGTGCTTCAGGTAGCCGATGAAGTAGTTGTCGATCTTCAGGTCGCGCTGGTAGATGGGTGCCACGAAGGGCAACTCATCCATGTTCTCGATCATCGGGCGCGGGCCGTTGTGCTCCTGCGAGCCATCGGGCAGCTTGTAGCTCAGGCCAAGCACGTCCTTGAGCGGCTTGCCGGCGGCCACCTCCTGGCAGGTGTAGTCGAATTCCTCGCGGCACACGAAATCGATGGCGGGGCTCGCGCCGAGCGTGCCGCCGGGGTCGACGGCGGGCTTGGCGCCCACCATGCCGATCATCACCCCGGGGTGGCGTGCCTTGAGTTCTTCCGCGAACTTGGCATCGGTGGGAAAGGACGGCGTGCTGGTATGGATGATGACCAGTTCATAGCCGGCGGCGATATCCAGCGTTTCCTGCACACCCAGGCCGTCGGCGGGCGCGTCGAGCACGCGGCTGTCCGGCACCAGGGCGGCGGGCTGCGCCAGCCACGTCGGGTACCAGAACGATTTGATCTCGCGCTTGGCTTGGTAGCGCGAGCCGGCGCCGCCGTCAAAGCCATCGAAGGAAGGCACCTGGAGGAAGAGGGTTTTCATAGCAGCCTCGGGGGATTCAAGCCGTTTGTCGAACGGGACGACTGGCGTTCCGGCACGCCATTGTCTGTCCCCTCCGTCATCAAGGGAAGGGGGCGACGCGTTACGCGAGCACCCTGGTAAGGTTCCATGGCCGCACGCGCCACCGGCGCGCGCGGCTGCGGCGGCGCGTCGGCTGTGGGCGGGTCTCGCACCGGCAATATCCGATCGCGCCAGCGCACCTGCGAACCAGCCAGTGCAACCGCCCACTCCACGAGCAGCAGGGTATCACGCAGCGGCGCCATCAGCGCGGCGCCGATGCGCCCGGCCAGGATGCTGCGCGCCAACCCGCCCACCAGCACCGCGGCCAGCACCAGCGGCTGCGGCGAAAGCCAGGCGGCCAGCGCCAGCATCGGCCAGGTGAACGTGATGAAGGTGAAGGCGAAGCCAGCCGGATTGAGCGAGCGGATGGTGCGCATCCACCGCAATTCATGCGCCCAGAGATCAGAAAGACTGGATTCCGTCACATCGGTGGTGACCATCTCATCCGACAGCACTGTCTCCAGACCCCGCCGCCGAACCAGCTCGCCCAGCCAGAAATCGTCAGCAAGCCGGTTGGAAAGCGCTTCGAACCCGCCAATTGCGGCCAGCGCGTCACGCCGCATGGCAATGGTGGCGCCAAAGCAAAAACTGCGGGAGCCGCCCGCGTGGGCGATCCGCACCGAAGGCGCGAACCAGTGGTCGATAAATCCCGCCCCCAGGCGCGACCAGAAGCCGCCGACCGGATGGCCGCGATACAGGCAAGTCACCACACCGACCGGGGCATCGGCCAGGGGGGCGGTAACGCGTGCCAGATAATCCGGCGCCACGGCAATGTCGCTATCGGCGACCACCAGCCATGCGTGGCGCGCGCTGGCGCAAAGGTTGATCAGGTTGCTGGCCTTGAGATTGCTGCCATGCACCCGGGGATCGATGACCAGGTCGATCTCGCAGGCGGGGAAATCGGCGCGCAAGCGCTCCACCACGCCAATGGCAGGATCGTCGGCGGCGCGTACGCCAAACACGATCTGGTAGGCGGGGTGCTGCTGTCGGCACAAGGTGGCCAGGTTTTCGTAGAGACGAGGCTCGGCGCCGCACAGTGGCTTGAGCACGCTCACCGGGCGAAGGCTCGCGCTATCCGGGGCTACGCAGGCGGGGGCTGGGCCGGGCGAGGACCGTCGGCTGATCCACGCCGCCGCCACGGCATATCCTGCCGCGAGCCATGCCACTGCCGGACCAGCAAGCCCTCCCAACGTCATCTCGGCCAGCCCTCAAATAAGGTTTTGACTAAAGTTGTACGGTATAGCGCAAATACTTAAGGAAGTATTAAGGTGAAATATGACGTACAGAAGTTATTTCGTCCACTAGTAAGATCGCGGATGGCGTGGGGACAACGTGGAGTACCCAAAGTGGACGAGAAAGATATTGATAACAATTCTTGTTAATTCCATTTTTATCGGAAGGACCAGGCCCGGGGACAGGCCCTGAGCGCCAGCTACGCTCAGAGCGCCTCGCCCTCCTTGAGCACGCCCGCCGCCCGCAAGGACGCGTCGAGCCAGGCCGGGCGCAATGCCTGGCCTGACCGGATGCCGTCGATCCGCTTTCGCTCCGCCGTCACCTTCTCGGCCGCCCTCCCGATCAGCCCGGCCACCTTTTCGCGCTCGATCACCACCACGCCATCGGCGTCGCCGATCACAAGATCACCGGCCCTGACCGTGACGCCGCCGCATTGAATCGGATGGTTGACGCGGCCGGGCACAAGCTTGGTGGGACCATTTGGATTTGTGCCAACGGAATACATCGGAAAGCCCAGTTCACGAATCTCATCGGCGTCGCGCGATGCCGCGTCCAGCACCACCGCCGCCACGCCAAGCGCCTTGCACTGGTTCGTCATGATGGCACCCATCAGCGCGCACGACTGGTCGCCCTTGCCGTCCACCACAATCACGTCGCCTGGCTTTGCGAGCGCCATGGCGGCGTGAATCATCAGGTTGTCCCCCGGCCGGACTTCGACCGTGAGCGCGGTCCCGCAGAAGCGGCTCGCGCGGTCGAGCGGTGCGATGCGCCCGTGCATGCCGCCCCGGCGCCCCGCCACATCCGCGAAGATCGAAGCGGCGAACCGAGACGCCTGCTCGATCAGGTCCGGGCGAACACGCTCGAAGTCCCGGACCATATCCGGCAGGCTGCCCTCGACGTCCATGTCGATGTCCATGTCCATGCCGTGTCTCCTTAGTTCAACGTGACGTTGGCTTCTTTGATCACGCTGACCCATTTGCGCTTGTCGGTGGCCAGGAACTCGCGGAATTTATCCGACGTGCTGCCAACCACCTCCATGCCGTCCTGGCTCAGGCGCTGCGCAATCTCCGACTGGCGCAGCACCTGCGCCACGTCGTGCTGCAAACGCGCCACCACGCTGGCCGGCGTGCCCTTGGCCGCGCAAAGCCCGGTCCACGCCACGGGGTCAAACCCCGGCACGCCCGACTCCGCGAATGTCGGCACGTCGGGCAGCGATTGCAGGCGCTGCAGCGACGCCACGCCAAGCACGCGCAGCTTTCCGGATTTCGCGTAAGGCAATGAGCTGATGGGCTGATCGAAGATCAGGGAGACCTGGCCGCCGAGCAGGTCCGTCATCGCCTGGCCCGTGCCCTTGTAAGGCACATGGACAATGTTGATGCCGGCACGCAGCTTGAGCATCTCGCCCGCGAGGTGGCCCGCCGTGCCATTACCGGACGAAGCAAAGTTCAGCTTGCCCGGATTGGCCTTGGCATACGCGATCAGCTCCCTGACGTTGTGGATGGGCAGCGCCGCGTTGACCAGCGCGATATATGGCGTGTTGGCGATCAGGGACACCGGAATGATGTCGGTCTGCGGATCGTAGCTGACCTTCTGCAAGGACGGCTGGATGGACAGCATCCCCGTGGTGCAGATCATCAGCGTGTGGCCATCGGCTGGCGCCTTGAGCATGGTGTCGGCCGCGATGTTGCCGCCGGCGCCGGGGCGGTTGTCGATCAGCACCTGCTGGCCCAGGGCCTCGGACAGCTTGGGCGCAAGCAGACGGGCGACGATATCGTTCGAGCCACCAGGAGAAAAGCCCACAAGGATGCGGATCGGCCTCGAGGGATACGCGGGCTCGCCATGGGCAGCCGTGGCAAGCAGCGGCAAGCCCGCCGCGACGAGGCGAAGACACTTCAGCAGAAAGTTCATGGTGCGCCCTGGTGGATGGAGTCAAGGAAGGTCGTGCGATGCCTAGCGAATCAATGCGGCGGCCGCGGCTTCGATCCGGCGGCAGCCCTCGTCCAGTTGCGCCATGCTGGCGGCAAACGAAAGCCGGAAGTGCGTATCGACGCCGTAGGCGGAGCCCTGCAGTACCGCCAGATCCTGCGAGTCCAGCACCCAGTTGACCCAGTCGTCGCTGGACCGGATCACCGAGCCGTGCGGCGTGCGCGCGCCGATCAGCGCTTCGCACGAAGCAAAGACATAGAAGGCGCCGGCTGGCGCCTGGCAGTGAATGCCGTCGACCTGCCCGAGCGCGGCAACGACCCTGTCCCGGCGCGCCTGGAACACCGCCTTGTTGGCCGCGATGAAGTCCTGCGGGCCGTCCAGCGCCGCGATCGCCGCGGCCTGCGCCACCGAATTGGCACCGGACGTGCTTTGCGATTGCAGCTTCACCATCGCCTTGATGAGCGGCGCCGGCGCGCCGGCGTAGCCGATGCGCCAGCCCGTCATCGCGTAGGCTTTCGAGACGCCGTTGATGGTCAGCGTGCGCGCCTTCAGTGACGGAGCGGCTTGCGCCAGCGTGACAAAGGCGGCGCCGTCGTAAGTGAGGTGCTCGTAGATGTCATCCGTCATCACCCAGACGTGCGGGTGACGCTCCAGTACCTCGGCAATGGCAACCAGCTCCGTGCGGGTATAGGCGGCGCCGCTGGGGTTGTTCGGCGAATTGAGGATCAACCAGCGAGTCCGCGCGGAGATGGCACGCTCGAGCTCCTCGGGCGTGAGCTTGAACCCGTTCTCCGCCTGGCATGCCACGAACACCGGCACGCCACCGGCAAACAGCGTGATATCCGGGTACGACACCCAGTATGGCGCGGGCACGATGACCTCGTCGCCCTGTTGCACCGTGCACATGAGCGCATTGAAGATGACCTGCTTGGCGCCGGTGCTGACGATGATCTCGCTGGCCGCATAGTCGAGACCGTTCTCCCGCTTGAATTTTTGCGCGGCGGCGTGGCGCAGCTCGGCCGTGCCCCCCACATCGGTGTAGCGCGTCTTGCCGGCTTGCATCGCACTCCAGGCGGCTTCCCGGATGTGGGCCGGGGTCTCGAAGTCCGGCTCCCCGGCGGTGAGGCCGATCACATCGCGCCCCGCGGCGCGGAGCTCCCGCACGCGTTGGCCCGCCATGGAACTGGGAGAGGGCTTGATTCGGTTGAGTCGGTCGGTGAGCGAAAGCATGCGGCGTGGCCATGGAAGGGATCTTGCGAGAAAGTATCCGCCACCGCGCCGGCCCGGCAAAACGAGAAATCGGATTGCGCCGGTATTCCATTTTTTCGTGATGATGGCATCGTTGGTGCGAGAATATGTCGCCGCACAGAATCGGGAAATCCAATGTCAGTCACGTTCAAGCAACTCGAAGCCTTCTACTCCTGTGTGACGCATGCATCCTTCAGCTCGGCGGCGACCAAGCTCCACGCGACGCAATCGGCCATGTCCAAGCGTGTCGGCGAACTGGAGGCGATCCTGGGCGTGCAACTCGTCCACCGCACGCCAAAGGGCCTCGTGCCCACCCATGCCGGCAGCCGGCTCCTGACCCTCGCCGAAGACGCCATGCGGCTGCGCGAGCGGATCAATGCCGAGGTCGGGCAGGTCGACAAGCTCACCGGCACCTACCGCATCGGCGTCACCGAGCTCATCGCGCTGACCTGGCTGACCAAGCTGCTCAAGGAACTCAAGAACCGGCATCCAGACCTTCAACTGGAACCGGTGGTCGATGCGGGCATGAACTTGTTCGAAGGCCTGGAGGCAAACAAAATCGACCTGGCGATCCTGCCGGGCACGTTCTGGGGCGAAGCCTACAAGACGGTGGAGGTCGGCCGCGTGGAAGACCTGTGGATGGCAAGCCCCAACCTCGCGTTACCCGACAGGCCGCTGCGCCCCGAAGAATTTGCCCGGTATCCCGTGCTGGAGCAATCCATCGGGTCCGCGAAGAACACCTTCTACGGCGCCTGGCGCCGGGAGCATGGATTCAGGTTCAAGAAGGTATTTGCCACCAACAGCCTGACCGTATTGAGAGCACTGACCATCGAAGGACTCGGCATCAGCCAGCTTGCCCTGGACTACTTCGCCACGGATATCGAGCGAGGGCTCCTGCGCGTGGTAAAGAGCGACCCCATGCCACCGCCCCTGGTTTACTCCGCCGTGTACCGGGACGATGCCTTCAGCGCGGCGCTGGATGTCATTGCCGAGGTCGGCCGGCTTGTGTGCGACTTCTCGCGCGGACCGCATGATCTTGCGGTGACGCGATGAGCGCCTGTTGCGCCGTCAGTTCGATGCGCTCGCCTGCTGCTGTAACCAAGAGACGCTATCGCTTCCGCAGGCGTGATTGCTCGCCCCCCCCCTGAACCGCTTTGCGGTTGGGCAGCCAGGCAAGAGGTTCGGAAGCGAATCATCTCCTTCGCCCCCGTCGGGCCAATATGACGGCGCTCGGACGGGAGTATGTCCCTGGCAAGCCTTCAATGCTCACTCTCGATGTTCAGCAACCGATTCGATCTTCGCTTGCATCAATAACCACAGAGGTAGACTTCGTTGAACTCGACGCCGAAGTCAAACCGTCGTCATCGCACAGCTCCCTCACCACGCACGACGAAAACGGGCAAGAAGTGAAAATCCTGAGCGACAACATGCCGTTCGGCCGCCCCGGCGCGGGCCCGAGGCGGCATTCCTGCGGCTCAGAGAATCATTGGTCTGTCGCTCAACTCGTTCTTGCCGCTGGCCTGCGCGGGAAAATGCCTGCCCAGATGCCGGCTGATGGCCTGAACGCCGGCGATAACACCACGTTGATACTCAGCGCGTCGGAAGGCAGCCTCCATTTCCCTGCAAACGACATCCCACTCACCGGGCTCGACCTTCGCGTGGATGCCACGGTCAGCAACAATTTCAACGCTGCGATCTGCCAGCAATAGGTAAATCAGGACACCATTGTTATGTTCTGTATCCCAGACGCGCAACTGAGAGAAGACTTCGACGGCACGCGCGCGCGCCAGCCCCCCCTTGAATAGGCTCGTGAGGCTCAGCGCCCCCTCCACCGCAAAACAGAGCTGTCCGATATGTGTCGACTCGCTTTCTGCAATGGCTTGCTCGATTGCGCGCAGGGTCTCCTGCGGGAAGGCTTGCCTGACCTGCCAGTGAGTCATCAGCAGATGCCTAACGATGCGTTTGACGTTTTCCATCACCACTTGCCCGAGGCACCGCCGCCGCCAAAGCCGCCGCCACCGCCACCGAATCCCCCAGAGCCCGAGCGGCCACCCGAGCGGCCCCCGATACCCAGCAAGCCCATGTGCCCGCCGCCCAGCAGCGTAAACAAGAGCGCGATTGCCGCCGCAACGATGGCAGCAAAGATGGCGCCGGAAAGCATCCACGCGACCACACCGACGGCGCCACCGGTCGCGACTGCACCCGGGAACCTCCCCAGCATGGACCGCAATACCCCACCCAGAACCAGAGTGAGCACAAGAAGGATTGGCATCAGTTGCCGGACAGTATCCCCCCTATCCCCTGCCGTTTCCTTTGGCGGTGGCAGTGGCTCCCCTCCGATAACCCCAAGCATGCGGTCAACGCCTGCCGCCACGCCGCCGTAAAAATCGCGCTGCTTGAATCGAGGCACGATATCCTCACTGATGATGCGCTTGCTCGCAGCGTCAGTCAGGACGCCTTCGAGGCCGTAGCCCACCTCAATACGAAGCGTGCGGTCATCCTTGGCAATGATGAGCAGTGCGCCGTCATCTACGCGCTTGCGTCCCAGCTTCCATTGCTCAACCACGCGAAGAGAGTACTGCTCGATGGTTTCAGGTTGGGTGGTGGGAACGATGAGAATCGCAACTTGCGTTCCCTTCTTTGCTTCGAAGGCCTGCAGCGTCTGGTCCAGGGACGCCTGCTGCTCGCGCGTGAGCGTGCCAGTCATGTCCGTCACTCGCGCGGTCAACGGCGGAACAGCAACATCTGCAATGGCCCCGAGAGACGCAAAGGCTGTCAGTGCTAGAAGCAGGCCTCGTGCTGCTGAGAGCAGGTTCACTTGGCACCCCCAGGGGCGCTGGCCGGCGTCGCACCGAATCCAACTTGCGGTGGCTTGGCGATGCCCGCTTCGTCGGCGACACTGAAATTTGGTTTTACCTTATAGCTAAACACCATCGCCGTCAGATTCGAAGGAAACGCACGCACTGTCACGTTGTAGGCCTGTACGGCCTGAATATATCGATTTCGCGCAATGGAAATCCTGTTCTCAGTGCCTTCGAGCTGGGCCTGCAGGTCGCGGAAACCAGCATCCGCCTTCAGTTGAGGGTAGTTCTCCGATACGGCGAGAAGCCGGGACAGGGACCCGGAGAGTTGTTGCTGGGCGGCCTGGAACTGGGCAAACGCCTGCGGGTCGTTGAGCAGCGCGGGCGTGGCCTGGATTGAACCGACGCGAGCACGGGCTTCAGTCACCTGCGTCAGCACTTCCCTTTCGTGGCTTGCGTAGCCTTTGACGGTATTCACCAGATTTGGTACCAGGTCCGCGCGACGTTGGTACTGGTTCACCACCTCGGACCAACCCGCCTTAACCTGCTCGTCCTGCGACTGGATGGTGTTATAGCCACATCCTGTGAGGCTAGCTGCGAGCAGTACAACAAGCACTGACCATATTCTGCGCACGAGACACCTCCTTCCTCTGGCGGCCCTTCTGACAAGCCGCATGAGTCTGCTAATCCACTAAAACGCCCCCGCGATGAGCACGCGCCGCCGCAAACCGGGTTTCTACATTCATCCTAGGCTGCGTGGATGACAGGTATGTTGATTTCGCTCAACAACGGGGTAGTCGCTCACACCGGGGCTTCCAGGACGACGTGCCAATTACATTCAGGTTCGCCGAACCACGTGCTTGGGCACCTCAGGGCGCGGCATAGAATGAGTACAGGGTGACCGACCGCGTGAAGGAGGTTTGGCATGCTGACCTCGGACAATATTGCGCTCTCCGTCTCGAACGCGCCATCACAGTGGGACGCGCGCACTGAGATGTGCGAGCACAAGGGTATTGGTCATCCGGACAGTATTTGCGACGGGGCGGTCGAGGCTGGCGCCCGCGCCCTATGCCGGGCTTACCTTGAAGCGTATGGGTCAATCCAGCATTTCAATCTCGACAAGGCGCTGCTGATTGGCGGCATGAGTGCACCGAAATTCGGAGGCGGTGAGCTGCTCCGCCCAATGCGATTGATAGTCTCCGGCCCGGTGACCAAGCTGCCGTCGGCCACGGCTGAGGCAGTCGTTGAGCAGGCCATTCGCGAATACCTGACAGCGAGCTTAGGCGGGATTGGCAATACGATTCACATCGAGCTCGTTCTGCGCCCTTCGGCTCCGAACCTCCGGCGGGTGACCGGCTCCTCCGTCCCTCTGTCCAACGACACGTCCTTTGGTGTCGGCTATGCGCCATATTCCAGCCTCGAAAGTTCGGTGCTGTCTGTCGCGCACCTCCTCAGTTCAAGTGGATTCAGGGACGCTTTCAAGGCGGCAGGCCATGACTACAAGGTCATGGGAAGTCGACTGGATGCGCACCACCGTCTCACCATTGCTCTCGCGTTTGTCGACCAAGATGTGCACCGCGTTGAGGAATACTTCGCGCTGAAGAATGAAATCACGTCGCTAATTGCCAGGCACATCCGTCCATTATGCGAGATTGAAATCAATACCCTGGACGACCCCGCTGCACGCGACGAAAGCGGACTCTACCTGACCGTCACAGGCCTGAGCGCGGAACACGGTGACGACGGTGAAGTTGGTCGTGGGAACCGGGTCAATGGCTTGATTACACCCTATCGCCCCATGTCGCTGGAGGCTGCGGCAGGGAAGAACCCGGCTTCGCATGTCGGCAAGCTCTACAACGTGTTAGCCCATCGGCTGGCAGCGCATATTGAGGCCAACGTGGATGGCGTGGATGTCGTCTTCGTCCGGCTCCTGTCTTCGATTGGTCGCCCAATCGACCAGCCGCAACTGGTCGCAATCGATGTGACCGCAGCAGATGGGCTCTCGGCCACCCGACAACAGCAAATCCGTTACCTCGTTGGGCAGCAACTGGCGGAGCTCCCCGCCTTGGTAAAGGAACTGGTCAGCGGGACGGCGCCAGTCTTTTAGGTCCGCAATCCCGGCCGAGTCTGCTTGCCATCGGTGCCGGCACAACATCCCTAACGTCGTCTTCCCATTCTTGCGCTGTTCCGCGTTCAACGCCGCCGCACCCACGACACTAAATCATCGCAGTTGCATCATTTCTTGATTAGCATCAAAAGGCAAATCCGATGGGAGCCGATACTGAGAATGCTAATCATGCGTTGCAGGCTGCTACTCGCCATAGGCAGAGGATGTGATGCCCACGAGCTCCGCTAGCCCCTATGGGGACAAATACGGCGTTACCGATGCGCAGACGGTCCCGGCGACCGCCCAAGGCACAGCCGCGCCCCCGCAACGGGTGCGGGACCCGGTTTGCGGCATGGAAATCTCACCCGGGGAAGCCGCTGCCAGCACGGAGGTCGACCAGAAACGCTACTGGTTCTGCTCGCATCGCTGCGAACAGGTCTTCCTCGCCAACCCAGCGCAATATATGCCCCGTCCGGCGGATGAGCGTAGCTCGCCAGGTGACACAAGCACTGCAACCCCACTTGCAGTCGCCCCTGCAGCACCAGCGACCACATCGGCTTCCAGCGGCGCGAAGCAGCTCGCCAAGGACCCCATCTGCGGGATGATGGTCGACAAGGCGACGGCCCTGTCGACCGAGCGTGGCAACCGCAAGTACTACTTCTGTAGCGAGAGCTGTCTGCGCACTTTCGAGTCGCCAGAGAGCGAGATGAAAGCCATGAAGACGCGCGTGACCATCGCTCTCACGGGCGTGCTCGCGCTGGCGGTGCTACGGGCAGGCGCCTTCCTGGCGCTGGCGGCAGGCGCGACCCTCTTGACGTGGGCGCCGATTCCCGCCTTACCGTGGTTCACTTGGGGCATGTGGCTGTTTCTCCTGGTCACCCCCGTCCAGTTCATTGGCGGATGGAGCTTCTACAAAGGCGCGTGGAACGCAATACGCACGCGCAATATCAACATGGACTTCCTTATCGCGCTGGGCACCTCGGTCGCGTACTTCTACAGCGTGGTCGTGCTGTTCTTCCCTTCCTGGCTGCCAGTCAAGATTGCCGAGCGGGATGTCTATTTTGAGGTGTCGGCGGTGATTATTGCCTTTGTGCTGCTGGGCAAGTACATGGAGGAAATCATCAAGAAGAAGTCTTCCGCCGCAGTACGCCGTCTGCTCGACCTTCGTCCTGCAGTTGCCCACGTGCTTCGCGATGGGAAGGAAGTGGAGATTCCTGCCGAAAGCATCATGGTCGGCGAGCCGGTCATCGTGAGGCCAGGCGAGAAGATTCCCACGGACGGAAAGGTTGTAGATGGGCAGTCCAGCGTCGATGAGTCGATGCTGACTGGCGAATCCATGCCGGTTGAGAAAAAACCAGGCGCCGCCGTGATTGGGGGCACGCTAAACCGTAGCGGTGCCTTTACCTTCCAGGCGACAAAAATCGGGGCCGATACAGCGCTCGCACAGATTGTCAAAATGGTCGAGGATGCGCAGGCCAGTACCGCGCAGATTCAACGGCTGGCAGACCAGGTGACCGGGTACTTTGTGCCGGCGGTCGTCTCCGTCGCGCTGTTAGCCCTGGTCGGGTGGACGGTGGCCGGCCACTTCCCGCAAGGGCTACTGGCGTTTGTGGCCGTCCTGATTATCTCCTGCCCATGTGCGCTAGGCGTGGCAACACCCGCCGCGTTGATGGTCGGCGTCGGCAAGGGGGCGGACGCCGGCATCCTGATTCGCGGCGGTGAAGTGCTCGAGCGCGCTGAAAAGCTGACCACAGTCGTCTTCGACAAAACGGGGACCATTACGCGCGGCGAACCAACAGTGACCGATATCCTCCCCTTCGCTGGCCGAGAGGAATCGGAACTACTGGCGCTCGCTGCGGCAGTGGAATCTGGTTCCGAGCACCCACTTGGTGAAGCGATAGTCCGCGCGGCCCAACATCGTGCCATTGTCATTCCTAAAGCGAGTGCAATCAGTGCACTCTCTGGAATGGGCATTCAGGGTCTGGTTGACGGCAAGCAGGTGTGGCTCGGTAACCGAAGGTTGTTTGCACGCCAGGCGATTCCAACCGACGAGGTGGAAGCGGCCCTGGTCAAACTCGAAGCCGACGGCAAGACGGCCATGCTCGTCGGTTGCGACAAACAGTTATTCGGCGTGGTTGCCGTCGCGGACACAGTGAAGCCTGAGGCCGCCGAGGCGATAAGTGAATTGAAGGCGCGCGGCGTCAAGGTTGTGCTGCTTAGCGGTGATAACCGCCGCACCGCCGAAGCCATCGGGCGGCAGGTTGGCATCGACCGGGTCATCGCCGAGGTGATGCCCGAAGACAAGGTGGAGACCATACATACCCTGCAGCGGCAGGGCGAAGTCGTAGCGATGGTGGGTGACGGGGTCAATGATGCGCCGGCACTGGCGGCAGCCGACATCGGCATTGCTATCGGCTCTGGCTCGGATGTTGCCAAGGAAACGGGCAGCATCATCCTAATCCGCGATGACGTGCGGGACGTGGCTGCTTCCATCCAGTTGTCGCGTGCGACGATGCGCAAAATCAAGCAGAACCTGTTCTGGGCGTTCATCTACAACTCCATCGGCATCCCGGTGGCGGCCCTCGGTCTGCTTAACCCAATCCTGGCGGCGGCGGCAATGGCGCTGTCGTCACTAAGTGTGGTAGCCAATTCGGCATTACTCAAACGTGTAAAGCTTGGACCCGCCGCCACGCCCCAGGGGGCGAGATGAAACACGTGGTTGCATGGATTTGCGCCGCCCTTGCGACGCTGCTGGCGGCAGCCATCGTGTACTGGTTTGGGATTTCACCACTCACGATACTGGTCGCGCTACTCCTGCTTTCCTGCCCCGTCGTGGTGGTCTGGGTAAGCCTTCGACTCTCACGACAGTGCGAACAGGACATCCGAAACGCAGTAGAAGGTGAACTCAAAAGCCGCGACAAACCTTGAAGAGGAGGTCCATCAATGAACTGGCTTACACAGAATTCGGCATGGCTCCTCATTGCTGCGGCATTGGCGCTACTGATGTGGCGTCGATTCATGGCTCGCCGGAACAGCGAGAATAGCGATACCTCGCACACAAGTCAGGGGACCAGGCACGATACACACGACCCCGTCACGGGCAACAAGGTCGATGCCACCCACGCCATCACGGCGAATTTCGAAGGAAAGACGTTCTTTTTCGAATCCGAGAGTTCGCGCACGGTGTTTCAGCAAAACCCTGAACGATTCGCCCACCAGCACCATCGCCACCACGGCTGCTGTTAGCCGGAACCGTCAATAGCATCCATTCCACCAGAGGAAAGTATGAACCACGACCACGACAACCATGAACGACCGGAGCATGCCCAACGAACGGTTTCAAGGTCCAAGGTCGTTACGATTGGCTTTCTACTGGTAATTGGATACTTCCTGTGGACTGAACACCGGGCGCACTTCATTCAGTTCCTGCCTTTCCTCCTGCTGGCCGCCTGTCCGCTAATGCACCTCTTCATGCACGGCGGCCATGGTCACGGTCACGGTCAAGGCCATGGAAAAGATGAAACGCCGAAAGATATGAATACTAAGGGAGAGCGCTGATGCAACACGACACGCAACCCGGGTACGGCCTCTGGTCGCTGGTGATTATTAATTCCGCCATCTTCATCATCTTCGCGTTCAGCTTCACAAAGCCAAAGACCGAGCGTGACTGGCGTTCCTTTGGCGCTTTTTCTGCCTTCATTGTGGCGCTCTTTACCGAGATGTATGGATTCCCCCTGACCATCTATTTCCTCTTGCCATGGCTTTCGGCGAAGTACCCCGGCATCGACTTTCTTTCCCATGATGCCGGACATCTTCCTGAAATGCTCTTCGGTTGGCGCGGCAACCCGCACCTTGGGCCCTTCCATCTGATGAGCGATATTCTGATTTTTGGTGGCTTCATCATGCTCTCTTCCGCGTGGCGGGTACTGTATCTGGCGCAGCAGGAGCGTCGCCTGGCCAGCACCGGGCTCTATGCCCGCATCCGGCACCCGCAATATGTCGCGTTCATCCTGATTATGCTCGGGTTCCTCCTGCAGTGGCCGACCATCGTCACGCTTCTCATGTTCCCTGTGCTGGTCTGGATGTACGTTCGACTTGCCAAGGCGGAGGAGCGCGAAGCCCTTGCGGAGTTCGGCCAGGAGTACGAGGAATATTGCAGACGCACACCACCGTTCCTTCCGCACTGGGGCAGCGATACACCGCGAACCACCCCACATTGAGTTCACTGCAGAACGGAGACTCTAACCATTATCTGGAGCTTGCCATGAAGCCCTTCAAAACTGGCGTGACGCTGTCGGCCACAGTCGTGCTCTTCTACGCACTGTGCACGATAGTCTGGATGGCGGCCCCTGAGCCGTTCATGAATTTCATGAACGTTCTTTTTCATGGGCTCGATTTCCGGCGCCTTCAGACGGGTCAACCGCTTACGTGGTGGGCGGTCATCTATCCGGCCATCGTGTTCGCGGTCTGGTTCTTCGCCGCCGGCGCATTCTTTGCGTGGTTACAAAATATGCTGCGAGGAAACGACTGACCCCAGGAACCGGAACTGCTGCCACGGCAAAGGTACAGCACCCAGCACGTTTGCCGACCTGGCCGCACCTCCGAACTGACTCCCCGCCGCCGCCCGGTTTTGGACGTCGGACTCTGCTGTTTGCGAAGAAGATAAAAGGCCCCCAATGGAACCGCGTCAACAACAGTTCTCCCTCTTGTACGTACTTGCGGCAGCCGTGATGATGCTTGCCATACAGAGCTACATAGGCACCTCTCATATCGAAACTCTGCCATACAGCGATTTCAAGGTCCTGCTCAAGGCTGGCAAGCTCAAGAACGTCGCGCTTGGGGAGGCGGCCATCACGGGTACGCTCAGCACCGAGGGCATCGATAAATTTCTTCCCAAGCAGCAGGTCGACGAGATGCTGCGCGAGGGGAAAGGCGACCATCAGTTTTCCACGCTCCGGGTCAATGACCCCAATCTGGTTCAAGACCTCGAAGCGGCCAAAGTACGCTTCGTCGGGGAAGCCGATAGCAAGTGGATTGGCGTCCTGCTCTCGTGGATTGTGCCGGCGCTCCTGTTCTTTGCAATCTGGAGCTTCATGATTAAGCGTATGGGCGGGGCCGCCAGCGGGATGATGGAAATAGGCAAGAGCAAGGCCAAGGTCTATATGCAGAAGGAAACTGGCGTGACCTTCGCCGATGTCGCTGGCATCGATGAGGCCAAGGAGGAGCTCGCCGAAATCGTGAGCTTTCTGAAGGACCCCCAGAGCTACCGGCGCCTGGGCGGCAAGATTCCAAAGGGCGTATTACTGCTGGGCGCTCCAGGGACTGGGAAGACGCTTCTCGCGAAGGCCGTTGCCGGGGAGGCTGCTGTGCCGTTCTTCAGCATGAGCGGCTCCGGCTTCGTTGAGATGTTCGTCGGCGTGGGTGCCGCACGGGTGCGCGACCTGTTCAACCAAGCCGAGAGCAAGGCGCCCTGCATCATCTTCATCGACGAGCTAGACGCTCTGGGCAAAACCCGAGCGTTCAACGCAATGGGCGGCAACGAGGAGCGCGAGCAGACGCTGAACCAGCTGTTGGTGGAGATGGACGGCTTCGATACCAACAAGGGGGTCATCATCATGGCGGCTACCAACCGTCCTGAAATTCTGGACCCGGCGCTGTTGCGTCCCGGGCGGTTTGACCGCCATGTCGCGCTCGACCGTCCAGACCTGAAAGGCCGCGAGCAGATTCTCAAGGTCCATGTCAAAAACGTTGTCCTCGCCCCCACCGTTGAGCTAACAAAGTTGGCGGCGCGCACACCTGGATTCGCCGGAGCCGACCTCGCCAACCTGGTCAATGAGGCAGCGCTGCTGGCGGCTCGCAAAGGAAAGGATGCGGTGGAGATGCCGGACTTTGACGAGGCGCTGGACCGCATCGTAGGCGGCCTGGAAAAGAAGAACCGTGTGATGAATCCGCAGGAGAAAGAAACCATCGCCTACCACGAAGCGGGTCACGCCATCGTGGCGGAGTCGCGGCCACGCGCTGACCGCGTTTCAAAAGTCTCCATCATTCCGCGTGGTGTGGCCGCGCTTGGTTACACGCAGCAAACACCGACGGAGGACCGCTATCTACTGAAGCAGAGCGAACTGTTTGACCGACTTGATGTGCTGCTCGGTGGCCGCGTCGCCGAGCAAATTGCTTTTGGGGATGTGTCGACCGGTGCACAGAACGATTTGCAGCGCGCCACCGATATGGCGCGCCAGATGATTACCCAGTTTGGGATGAGTGAACAGCTTGGACTAGCAACCTATGAGGAAATGCGAAATCCCATGTTCATGGGCGCTGGCATGATGCCACGAGAGCGCAAGGAATACAGTGAAAGCACGGCGCAGATGATTGATACCGAGGTCAGACAGATTCTGGCCGATGCGAACGGGCGAGTGAAGCAAACACTGCTGGCAAATCGGAACAAACTCGACGCACTGGCCAAGCTACTGCTCGAGCAAGAGGTCGTAGACCGGTCTGCCCTCGACTTGCTGCTATCCGACAAAGTTACCCCGCTGACGCCGGGAAAACACGCTGTAGAGACTGCCGAAACACCAGACCCACGGACGCGGAACAATGAAGAAAACGAAGGCAAATAACCAAGGGGATGACGCTGAAGTCAGTTCCATTTCGCATGGCGAATACGAAGAGGAACTGCATTTACTTCAGATTGAGCTGGTGAAACTGCAAAGGCACTTCCTCTGCTGCAACGACCGGATACTGGTCATTTTCGAGGGGCGAGATGCCTCCGGGAAGGACGGAACGATTAAGCGCATCGTGGAACATCTCAGCCCGCGCGAAACGCGAGTGGTTGCGCTCGGGAAGCCATCCGACCGCGACCGAGGCTCATGGTATTTCCAACGATTTGCGGCGGAGTTGCCTGCTGCCGGAGAATTCACGCTCTTTAATCGCAGTTGGTATAACCGGGCAGGTGTCGAGCACGTGATGGGCTTTTGCACTGACGCCGAGCACGAGGAGTTCATGTCTAGCGTCCTTGAGTTCGAAGGCATGCTGGTTCGTTCTGGCATTCGTCTCATCAAATACTACCTGGACATCACCAAGCCGGAACAGAAGAAGCGACTTGAGGACCGTCGGCGCGACCCGCTAAAGCAGTGGAAGATAAGCCCCATCGACGAGCAGGCAGTCTCGCTTTGGAATAAGTACAGCAAGGCTCGAAACGAGATGTTTGCTCGCACCAACGCTGTCGTGCCTTGGAACGTCGTCAGCGCAGACGATAAACGCCTGGCGCGCCTCAATGTCATCAAGGATTTGCTGCATCGTCTTCACTATCCGGACAAGGATGAGGAGCTGATTCGCCCAAGTCGGCAGATTGTGTTTCCTTATGCTGACGAACACCTGCTGAGCGGAGCCATTGCAAAGTGAACCGATCGCCACACATGGCAGTGCCTGCCTAGGGGGCAAGATGAAGACCAGCATCATTGAAGTCGGCGGGCTCTTATCCGTCCTGAGTGCGCGTGGGGTGGAAAAACAGTTGTCCCGGCTACAAGGGGTCATCAGGGCCGAGGTCAACGGCGTCTCTGGCAGCACCACAGTGAAATATGATGAAACTGTCACTAATCTGACCGCAATTAAGGAGAGGCTGGCGGAGTGTGGCCATCATTGCCGTGGCGAGTTAGTGCCTCGGCATGTTTGCGTGCCAGAAGACCCACCTGGCGACCTCCCAGCCATCGCCTTGAGCGCGGAACGGATTGGCACGGTACCCCTGCGAGCCGAGCCCGGCAGGCAGCCGCAACATGCCCACCCGGCCACTCACGATGCCGAGGGAAAGCCTGCAGGGCATGAGATGATGGCCCATGAGATGGGCCACGGGGCCGGCATGGACATGAAAGAGATGGTCCGCGATATGCGGAACCGTTTCTGGATTTGCCTGGTGTTCACGGTTCCCATCTTTCTCTACGCGCCAATGGGAATGCAGATTCCCATGCCTGCACCGCCATTCGGCATGGCACTGAATACGTGGCTGTTCCTCCTGGCGAGCGCGGCAATCCTCTACCCCAGTTGGCCTTTCTTTGTGTCCGCCTGGCGAGGACTCAGGAATGGCGCCCTCAATATGGCGACGCTGGTCGTACTATCAGTCGGCACGGGCTACCTGTTCAGCGTCGGGGCAACGTTCCTCTTCGCCGGTGAGCAATTTTACGAAGCCTCCGCCGTACTGCTGGTATTCATTCTGCTTGGACACTGGCTGGAGATGCGCGCACGAGCGGGCGCGTCCGACGCCATTCGCACGTTGATGGACCTGGCGCCCCCGAAGGCTACCGTCATGCGCAACGGGCGCGAGGTTGAAATACCGACTGCAGAGGTTAAATTGGGGGATGTCGTCATCATTCGGCCCGGCAATAAGATTCCCGCCGATGGCGAGGTCATAGACGGTAGTTCGCAAGTGGACGAATCGATGCTGACCGGCGAGTCCCTACCCGTGAGAAAGGGGCCAGGCGACAGCGTCATCGGCGCCACGATTAACAAGAGTGGCAGCTTCCGCTACCACGCCACTAGAGTCGGCAGCGACACCGCACTGGCTCAAATCGTCAAATTGGTGCAGGAAGCACAGAATTCCAAAGCACCTGCGCAGTTGCTGGCGGACCGTGCCTCGCAATGGCTCGTGCTCGCCGCTCTGGGCATTGGCATCCTGACCTTCATCGCCTGGTATTGGTGGCTAGGCCAGCCCCTGCTGTTCGCCTTGACGCTCACCATCACCGTCTTTGTCATCGCTTGTCCAGATGCCCTCGGACTGGCGACCCCGATGGCCGTGATGGTCGGAACGGGGCTCGGCGCGATGAATGGAATTCTGTTCAAGAATGCCGCTGCCTTGGAGGACGCAACCAAGCTCAATATTGTCGTCTTCGATAAGACAGGAACACTGACGATGGGTCAGCCTGAAGTGGTGGATATATTCACGCCCCGAGATGTGAACTCGGACGCGATGCTCGCCCTCGCAGCGTCTGTCGAGCAGGGGTCGGAGCACCCGCTGGCCCAGGCAATCCTCAAACGGAGCGCCGCACTCGCGAGGTCGGCGACCACTGGTTTCACCAATATTGATGGCATGGGTGCAAAGGCGGAGGTAGACGGGCAAACCGCACTGCTCGGTAACCGGAAGCTGATGGAGGCGCAGCGCGTAGATATGAACGGTCTTACCGAGAAGGCCGACCAGATGCAAGGCGCCGGACGGACGGTCATACATGTTGCACATGGAGGGAGGTTGATTGGCTTGATTGCAATCGCCGATGCGCCACGGCCAACCTCGGCCGCCGCTGTCAAGAAATTGCGCGAGCGAGGTGTGGAGGTGGCGATGCTGACCGGAGACAACAAGGCCACGGCAGAACGTATAGCGGCCAGTCTGGGCATAGGCCTGGTGCTTTCCGATGTGCTTCCCGGGCAGAAAGCGGAAAAGGTCCGTGAGCTACAAGCGCAAGGCAAAAAAGTGGGGATGGTGGGCGACGGAATCAATGACGCACCTGCGCTAACCCAGGCGGACGTCGGTTTCGCCATCGGGGCAGGCACCGACGTCGCCATGGAGAGCGCCGACATCGTGCTGATGAAGAGCGACCCGTTCGACGTGGTGGGAGCCATCGAGCTATCTCGCGCCACTTTGCGGAAGATGCACCAGAATCTCTGGTGGGCGGTGGCATACAATTTAATCGCATTTCCGCTCGCAGCAGGCCTACTCTACCCCTTCACATTGAGCCCCGAGATAGCGGCGCTCTCCATGTCAGGCAGTTCTGCCTTGGTGGCAATCAATGCACTCTTGCTGAAGCGGACCAAGCTCGCCGGCATCCGTGCGCCATCGCCACCAGTATCGTCCGCAGATGTGGCGGCACCGATTGCGGGTTGAGCATATCCGCCATGGATACAGAGGCTAAACGCCAGCAGCCAGGCCCACCCGCTCGCGGAAAGGCACGCACCCCTCACACGAAAAAACTCGCCCGACTGGTCTTCGCCAGTGTCCTCGACTTCTTGAACAAGCGAGCCGACCGAAGGGCCTACCCAGTCTTGGTTGGAGGGCTGGCGTTCCTTGCTACCCTGAGCATGTGCGTACCTGTGGTTCCGATATTGTCAGCAGCCGTACTGTTTAATGCGCGGCGCTGGAAGGCAGTGGCGCTATTTGCTGCCTTCGGAAGCGGCGCTGGAGCGCTCATCCTCTACGTCGTCTTCCACCATCTCGGCTGGGTGCAGTTGCTCGGCTATCTGCCCGAGCTCATGCGCTCTACCAAGTGGGTCACGATTGCCGGCTGGACTGAGAACTATGGCCTCGCTGCACTGCTGGTTATCGCCGCCTCACCATTGCCGCAAACACCAGCGCTGGTCGTCGTCGCGCTGGCTGAGCTTTCGCCATTTGCTGTATTTTCCGCAATTTTCGGCGGCAAACTCGCAAAATATGGTTTCACCGCATGGCTTGCTGCCCGTGCCCACGATTCTATGCATAGTGACACAGAGGGAATTTATGCGTTTCACAGAAAGTGACGAGGTGCGCCATGGCTGAAGGCACGTTACAGCGCAGGCCACGCACCGCGCGGACAAAATCGAAGTCGGGTGCGCCTGGAGTGGTATCCGTCGCCCTGCCAATGGTCGAAGATGCGTCGCCGCAGGCGGAGCCGGCAGCGCCCCTTACTCGTCAGTGGTGGGACTACTCGGTAGATTTCGCACAACGTTGGATGCTCTTCGTCGATATCCTGCGGCAGCGCGCTAACAATATGCTCGCGCACGAAGAAGCCGGGCTACCACCCCAGCTTCATTTCGACTATGAGTTGCTGCTCGACGCACGCAACTTTGAGCGCCCGGCCAATTACGCGCTGTTGCGCATCACGCGCTGTGGCACGGACCATTTGGAGCAGCGTCTACGACCTGGGGCCGCCCCCGTCATCGTCATTGACCCACGCGCAGGCCACGGCCCCGGCATCGGCGGCTTCAAGCGTGACTCCGAGGTCGGCATGGCACTCGCCGAAGGCCATCCTGTCTACTTTGTCAGCTTCTTCCCGATTCCATGCCCCGGACAGACCCTTGGCGACGTACTCAATGCCCTGCGTTGCTTTGTCCAGGAGGTCGCGCGACGGCATGATGGCTCAGCACCCGTGCTCTATGGAAACTGCCAGGCCGGCTGGGAGGTCGTGCTGCTATCGGCTCATTGCTGCGAGCACGTCGCGGGCCTCTCCGTGCTGAATGGTTCCCCGCTGTCGTATTGGTCCGGTGAGGCAGGCGTCAACCCGATGCGCCTACTAGGGGCATTTTGTGGTGGTGTGTGGGCTGCGAATTTTCTCGCCGATTTGGGGAACGGTCGCTTTGATGGAGCATGGCTGGTACAGAACTTCGAGACGCTGAAGCCAGAGTCGGCTCTTTGGACAAAGCTATATACCGTCTTCGCCAACCCGGACGGTGAAGGCAAGCGATTCCTGGATTTCGAGCGCTGGTGGAACGGCTTTTACTTCCTAAGTCGCGAAGAGCTGGTCGCAACGGTTCAAGACCTTTTTGTGGGCAACAAGCTGGAAGTCGGAGAAGTCCGTGTGGATTGTGACTGCACCGTCGATTTACGCCGGATTCGCAAGCCACTCGTCATCTTCGCGTCCTATGGTGACAACATCACGCCCCCACATCAGGCTCTGGGCTGGATTCCCATTGTCTACAAGAACACAGAGGACCTCATGGCCGCCGGCCAGCGGATTGTGTACCTGACCAACCCGCACGTTGGCCATCTTGGCATCTTCGTCTCCGCAAGCGTGGCGCGCCACGAGCATCGGGCAATCTTGCAAAGCCTGGAAGCTATTGAAGCGCTGCCCCCCGGCCTATATGAAATGAAGGTGCCCGGAGGCCCGGGTGAATCGCTAGTGGACAGTCCAAAGTTTAAGGTCGCGTTCGAGCCACGCCGCGTCGAGGACATCCACTTCCCCTACCCACATGCCGTGTTTGAGCGCGTGCGGGCAGTCTCGGAATTCAATGAAAAGGTCTACGACCAGCTATTGAGTCCATTTGTCCGTGCGATGGCGACGCCGTGGGGGGCGGAGTGGCAGAAATGGGCCCATCCTATGCGCTCCTCTTGTTACGCGTGGTCGGAGCGATTCCAGCCCTGGTTGTCGCTCGTGTCGGTAACGGCCGAGAAGGTCCGGACTATCCGGCAAGAGGTGCCCGCAGACAACATATGGCGCTCAGCGGAAGAGGAGTTCAGCACGATGCTCACCCACGCACTCCAAGCGACTCGGATAGCGCGTGATTTGGCGGCTGAAACTGCGTTTCTATGGCTCTATGGGCAGCCCATGCCGTACCCACTGCCTCAGTCAGATGTACCGGATGTACCGGTAACAAGTAACTGTGGATGTTGAGATTGACAAGCCTGATGTTCGCCGTAGTGGTCTTGTATCGACGCCCAGAACCTTTCCTGTGTCGAACGGCCTGGGCGGTTCGGGAGACGCAACGGAAGAGCCGGTGCAGGTTAGCCCGCACCGGCACGCATGCATTAAATCTTCGCCTTCCGCAGCCGCAATGCATTTGAGACTACCGAGGCAGAACTAAGACTCATCGCCAGCGCAGCAATCATGGGAGATAGCAACCAACCGGTAGACGCGTACAACACCCCCGCGGCAAGCGGCACCCCCAAGGCGTTGTAGACAAAGGCAAATCCGAGGTTCTGCTTCATGTTCCAGATTGTTGCCTCTGACAACTCCCGCGCGCGGGCAATGCCACGCAGGTCTCCTTTGACAAGCGTCACTTGCGCACTGTTCATCGCGACATCGGTGCCCGTGCCCATGGCAATGCCCACATCGGCCTTCGCGAGCGCCGGCGCGTCGTTGATGCCGTCGCCGGCCATCGCAACAACTCTGCCTTCCGCCTGGAACTTCGAGACCAGCGCCAGCTTGTCGGCCGGCTTCACCTCGCCGTGGAACTCATCAATACCCAGCTTTGCGGCCACCGACTTGGCTGTCACCACGCCGTCCCCAGTGGCCATCACAACCCGAATGCCCACCTCTCTCAGCCTGGCGAGCGCCTCGGGGGTAGTGGGCTTCACAGGGTCTGACACAGCGAGAATCCCTGCTAGCTTTCCGTCGACGGCAAGATACATGACGCTGGCGCCCTGGGCGCGTAGGGTGTCACCATCGCCGGCTAGGGAATCGGTATCGATACCCTCGGCTTGCATCAGCGCCGTGTTGCCGAGTGCTAGCTTCCTGCCCGCAACAATCCCTCGAACCCCGATGCCCGTGCCAGATTCGAAGTTCTCTGCCTTCTCGAGTGCTAGGTTGCGTTGGCGAGCCGCCTCAACAATAGTAGCGGCAAGAGGATGCTCGCTGCCCTGGTCCAGACTTGCGGCCAGCCGAAGAGCTTCCTCTTCCGTGAAACCGTTCGTGCCAATCGCGCGTTCGAAGGTGGGACGGCCCTCAGTCAGGGTGCCGGTTTTGTCGACAATCAGCGTGTCCACCTTTCGTAGATTTTCAATGGCTGCCGCATCACGGAACAGAATACCGTTCGACGCACCCTTGCCGCTTGCCACCATGATGGACATCGGCGTAGCGAGCCCAAGCGCACACGGGCATGCGATGATGAGCACGGCGACAGCATTGATGAGGCCATACACCCAACTCGGCTCCGGACCGAAGAAGCCCCAGGCAAAGAAGGTAGTGAGCGCAATACCGACCACCGCCAGAACGAACACCCCGGCCACCTTATCGGCCATCCTCTGCATCGGCGCCTTGGAGCGTTGGGCCTGAGCGACCATCTGAATAATTTGCGACAGCACTGTCTGAGAGCCGACTTTCTCGGATTTGATGACGAGGCTGCCGGACGTGTTCATCGTCGCACCAATGACGTGGTCGCCCACCCGCTTGGTAACAGGAATCGGCTCCCCGGTAATCATCGATTCATCCAGCGAGCTCGAGCCCTCGGTCACAACGCCGTCCACCGGCACTTTCTCGCCTGGCCGTACGCGAAGCGTATCCCCAACATGGACGTGTGTCAGCGGCACGTCTTCCTCGGTACCGTCCGCATTGATGCGCCGTGCTGTCTTTGGTGCCAGGCCGAGCAGCGACTTGATAGCAGCCGACGTTTGCGACCGTGCCTTCAACTCCAGCAACTGGCCAACCAGCGTCAACGAAATGATGACGGCGGCGGCCTCGAAATACACACCGATTCGACCGTGGGCCGCGAAGGCCTCGGGAAAGACGCCAGGAGCGACCGTTGCAATCACGCTGTAGAGATACGCGGCGCCGGTGCCAAGTCCAATCAGGGTCCACATGTTTGGGCTGCGATTGATGAATGACTGTATGCAGCGCTGGAAGAACGGCAGCCCCGCCCAGAGGACCACGGGAGTGGCGAGAAGCAGCTCCACCCAACTCTGGGTAGACACTTCCATCAGGTGAAGCCGATGCCCGAACATCGCCAGGACGAACACCACGACCGTCAGCGGTAGCGTCCACCAGAAGCGATGAGTGAAATCCACGAGTTCCGGATTTTCCTCCTCGTCCAGACCTGGGATTATCGGCTCCAGTGTCATGCCGCATTTCGGACAGTTCCCCGGGTGGTCTTGGCGAATCTCCGGGTGCATCGGGCACGTGTAGATAGTCCCTTCTGGGGCAGGCGTCGCCGAGGCGTCTACGGCGGGAGCAATGTGCGCCCGACCTGGGATTACCGGCTTAAGTGTCATGCCGCACTTCGGACAGTTCCCTGCGTGGTCTTGCCGAATCTCCGGATGCATCGGGCAAGTATAGATAGTGCCTTCTGAGGCGAAGGTAACCGAGGCGTTCACTGCGGGAGCGATGTACTTAAGAGGCTCGGCCTCGAATTTCTTCTGGCACGATTCACTGCAAAAGAAGTAGCGGACCCCATCGTGCTCGTTATGGAAATGCGAATCCGATGTGACCGACATACCGCAGACCGGGTCTTTCAGTTGCGTCGCGGCATCCGGGGCGGCGTGGCCATGGTTGTGCTCACACCCCACGTGGCTTTCATGCGCGGAAGGGTTCGAATTGCCGTGCTGATTATGAGAGCATGGGTCATGCTCGTTACCCAAAGATTGCCCACCGCCCGCATGTTGATTGTGGGAGTCCGTATCCTTACCGCGTTGGTCGCTCATCTGAAATGCTCCAGGTCATTCGTCGCGCCGTCCGTCAACTTGCTCGCCCCTCGCCGTCGCCAGCCTCGCGTTTCAACTACGACCGGCATTACCACCGTGGAACAGATGCATGAGCTTGCACAGCAAAATTAGAGCATACGGCCACGACGTTACAATATGATTCGAATATTCGCGTCCGACAAACATCATGGATTCCGTTAGCCGACGTGCGCACCCAACTTGCGCGCCCGGCGTTCAGCCGAATATCCGAACTCGGCATTCGCTACGTATCCTATACCAGCGTTCAGGAAAATCGCGAAAACATTGCCCGCTTCGGTGTTGGCATAAAGCCAATCAACGCGATTGCCAAGGAACGCTGACTCGCATTGAGAGTTGCCGGGCCGTGCCACATCCGAAGCGATGCTAGGCTCGCTTACGCTGCTTGCGGCGATTTCCGCGCACTTGCGCTGTCCGCCTAGGCACCCCGGGGATGCCCAGGCCCATGTCGGCGTCGCAGATACAATGCGAAGCAGCAGATGGCAACAACTGTGAATATCGACGTCACTATCAGCGCACCGAGCGCGCTGCGCGGGACATCCAATATGGTGATACGGTTCACTGCCATAGGAACAAGGGCTTAGCCTGACGCTGCAAGTTCGTCGAGCCCGGCCGAGGTTACTTCAACACTTGCAGGGTAGTGACGGTCAGAGCGCCGTTCACCTTCTCGGCGACGAACTTAATCTTGTCTCCCTCTTTCACTTGCGTCAGCATTTCCGGGTCCTTCACGCGAAACACCATCGTCATTGCGCCCATGTCCAAATTGGTCAGGGGGCCATGCTTGATGGTCAGCTTCCCAGCCGAGGCGTCGATTTTCTTGACCTCCCCTTCGGACATGGACTCTGCGGAAGCATTGGACATACGTGCCTCTTCGCTACCCTTGAGCGCCTGAGCGTGCGCTGCAATGCCAACTGAGCCAAGCATTGCAGCCACGTAGATGGTCATAGCAATCTTCTGAATCGCCTTCATCGTCACTCTCCTTGCTAACGCACAATTTCCGAATAGCATTGACTTATTGCTGCGGATGACTATCCGCAGATTTACTCGACCACCACTGAGCCCTTCATTCCAGCGTCATAGTGGCCAGGCAGCAGACAGGCGAATGGCACGGTACCTGACTTTGTGAACTGCCAGATGAGTACGCCGGACATGCCGCCATCGAGCGTAACGACGTTAACCTCGGCATGCGCAATTTCTTGCATTTTCTTCATCATCTCATAGCGCTCCTTCAACTCGCCTTCGGTCCCGAGTACCATCTCGTGCTTCTCTTTGCCTGCGTTCTTGACGTTGAAGCGAATGGTCTCTCCCCTCTTCACCGTAATCACGGTGGGGGTGAAGCGCATATCGTCGGTCATCTCAACATTGATGCTCCGACTCACTTTTTTCGGGTCCCCTGGCTTGCCGAACGCTGTCACCCCACCACCACCGTGCCCATGGCTGTGCCACCATGCCGGCTGGTCGCCGGCTGCGAACACCACACCTGACAGCGCTGTGGCAGCGATAAATGCTGCCAGTTGGAGCTTCATCGATAGCTTCATTGAACCTCTCCTTCAATTGATGCCTGATTGTGAAAACACAGGACAACTTAGGACGTACCTGGCAGCGGGCTCGCTACCAGCACCGTAGCAGCAACCAATACCCCTGCTAGCACCCACGACTCCACATATAGAATGGCGGCGAAGCGCCTGATTTGGCGAGCGAGAGACACGGATGACCCGCTTTTCAACGAGGCCAACAAACGAGGCATTTCAAAGAACCGATTGTGCCCCCCGAGAGCGGCAGCAGCTACCACGAGGGAAACTTTCAGCACGAGCAGTTGCCCGTACGCCGAGTCGAGCAAATTGCCGGGCGGACCTACTCCTCGCCACCCGTTATAGGCTCCGGTGACAAAGAGCGCGATAAGCGCGTACGTGGCCGTATCGGATAGCGATTGAATGAAAGACGCACCGTTCTGGTGGTCACCCTGTGAAGCCTCGGCCATCTTCGGCGCCACCATGAACGCGGCGACCCACACGATGCCAACCCAAGTGCTAACGGCCAGAAGGTGAACCCAGTCAGCCCAAACGGGCAGGCTGAAAACTCCGGCGTCCACCGGATGGCCCGAATGGCTGCGGCTCAGCGCAAAACCCGCAAGCCCCAGCCACAGAGTCAGTTGGCAGCCAAAGGCTTTCCCGGTCCAGGGGAGGAACGAAATGAGGGTGACAAAAAGCATGAAGGCAGCGCCAATACCCCAAGCGCGACCGAATTCCGTTTCCGAAAGCATCGAGCGCACCGCCGGCCAGGCGTCAGCCAGCGAAGACTCGCTCATCAGCGCGCAATGTATCCAGAAGGCGAGTACGCCCGACAGCAGCGCAACGATGGCACTGCCCCTGAATGCCCGTACCAACCTTCGGCTGACGTCGGCTTGCCACGGCGACGGGGAGCGAGCCAGCCAGCGCTCGCTCAACAAGGTACCGACGAGCAAGGCAAAACTGAGGTTCTGCAGTGCCGTCAATGCAAGCCGCAAGATGCCAAGGAAACCGTCATTCATCACTTCACCGTGAATTTATAGTCGCCCTTGACCTTGTGCCCGTCGTGCGTCATGACGGTCCAGTGCACGGCATAGGAACCCGACGACAGTTTCGGGACAGCAACCGTCAGCACACGCGGATTCGACGCGTCGACTTTGGCTTTCTCCTTGCTAACCACTGTGCCGCCGGCGTCGGCAACACTCACATTGCTGAATGCCGGCTCCAGGTCTTCATTAAACGTCAGTCGAAGTGGACCCGCCAGCGCGTCAACCGTGCTACCAGCAGCCGGGTCAGCGCCTTCGAGTTTGCCGTGTGCAAATGCGATGGCGGGCGACAGTCCGATAGCGGCGGCGGTCGCGAGGCCCATCAGGGTTTTCTGCGTCAGTGCTTTCATGTGTATTCTTCCTCTATGATTTCGGGCAGGTCATGGCAGCCGGGAGCCGGCCGCTTTTCGCAGGAGCGCTTACTGCACCTGAAGCTTGGTGACAGTCAGTGCACCATTCAAATCCTCGGCAACGAAGTCAATCTTGTCGCCAACCTTTACTTGCGAAATCATGGCCGGCTCTTTGACCCTGAAGACCATCGTCATCCCTTCCATCCCGAGGTTTTCCAGCGGACCATGCTTGATGGTGAGCTTCCCGGTAGCGGCGTCGACCTTCTTGACCTCGCCGTGCGACATGCTCCCGGCGGTTGAACTTGCCTTGTGACCTGAGCTACCGCTCATGTCCATGTCGCCTGCGCCAGCAAACGCGGAGGCCGAGCACGCGAGTGCCAAGCCAACAACAATCGATACAAATCCCTTCTTCATGACCCTTACTCCAATAGTTGAACGATAGACGCGAACCGGACATGCTCCGGCCCGTTGAAATCAGCGTTACGGCAGTTCGCCGGTGTACTCATAGGCGACTGTTCCTTTCGGATGCTTGTACCAACCCGGGTCTTTGTAGTCATTCCGTCCCAAACCTTCGCGCACCTTGAGTACAGTGAACATGCCACCCATCTCAACCGGACCGAAGGGACCTTGCCCGGTCATCATTGGCAAAGTGTTGTCTGGCAACGGCATCTCCATTCCCCCCATGTCAGACATACCGGCTTCTCCCATCGCCATGTAATCGGGCACGAGCTTGCTCATCTTCTTGGCAAGGTCCTTCTGCTTAACCCCGATCATGGTGGGGACCTGGTGCCCCATGGCGTTCATGGTGTGATGCGCCTTGTGGCAATGGAAAGCCCAGTCACCGGGGTTGTTGGCAACGAACTCAATCGCGCGCATCTGCCCGACAGCAACGTCGGCCGTCACCTCGGGCCAGCGAGCGGCCTTGGGGACCCAGCCGCCATCCGTACCGGTCACTTCAAAATCGACCCCATGCAGGTGAATCGGATGATTCGTCATGGTGAGGTTGCCGATGCGGATACGCACACGGTCGCCGAGACGCACGGGCAGGGAGTCAATGCCGGGGAACACGCGGCTGTTCCACGTCCACATATTGAATTCAGTCATGGTGGCGACACGCGGTGTGTACGAGCCCGGGTCGATGTCGTAGGCAGACATCAGGAACACGAAGTCGCGGTCGACTCGCATGAACGACTGGTCTTTCGGATGCACGACGATAAAGCCCATCATGCCCATCGCCATCTGCACCATTTCATCTGAATGGGGGTGGTACATGAACGTGCCGGACTTGCCCATGACAAATTCATAGACAAAGGTTTTGCCCGGTTTAATGTGTGGCTGCGACAGTCCACCCACACCATCCATACCGGAAGGCAGGATGACACCGTGCCAGTGAACCGTGGTGTGCTCTGGCAGCTTGTTCGTCACGAAAATGCGGACCTTGTCTCCTTCCACGCATTCGATGGTCGGCCCCGGACTCTGCCCGTTGTAGCCCCAGAGATGGGCTGTCATCCCTGGTGCGAACTCACGCTCGACTGGTTCGGCAATGAGGTGAAATTCCTTCCAGCCATTGCGCATGCGCCAGGGTAACGTCCAGCCGTTGAGCGTTACCACGGGGTTATAGGGGCGGCCTGACGAAGGAGGGAGTGGGGGCTGCGTGGCAGCGCCGGATTGCAGAGGTGCTTCCGGCAGCGATGCCGCACCGGCTTTGGACACCACGGCGGCGCCAAGCATGGCGGCGCCGGAGCCTTGTAGGAATTGTCGACGGGAAACCATGGTTACTGTCCTTGTCCGTTCGGCACGGTCATCTGTTTGTTCTGTGGCGCGGCTACCGGCTCGCCTTGCACGGGGAGCGCGCCCCCAAGCGAGAGTTGAAGGTCCGTCTCGGCCACCCAATAATCGCGAAGGCTGCCGATGTAGGTATTGACGCCGTCCACCTGCGCGCGCGTTTCGACCAGAAGCTCAAACACGCTAGCCAGCATGCCGTTGTAACGCAGCATCATTTCATCAACGATGGCCTTGCGTACCGGCACGACTTCATCGCGGTAGTGCCTGGCGATGTCGTAACTGGTCTGGTAGCTCGCATAGGACTCGCGAACTTCCGAGCGCGCATTGATTGCCGTTTGCGCGAGTTGGTTTACAGCGAGCATATAGACCGCTTCGGCACGCGCCACACGGGCGCTTCCCCAGTCAAACAGCGGAATCTGCACGCTGATTTCGTAACCTATCTCAGGCGGTGTATTCGATAGACTGTTGCGCAGGTATCCCACGTCCAGGACGTTGATAAAGCGTGTGGCCTTGGTTAGTCCGAGCGACGAAGCAACGCTCTGCGTCTGCAGCTTGCCGGCCTGAATATCGAGGCGGTTCTGCATGGCGTAGCCTTCGAGCTCCCCGAGTTCTGGCCGTTCCTTTGGCAGGTCCGGCAAGCGGTCTGGCAGCGTGAAATTCGCGCCGGTGCCCCACAATCCAATGGCGCGAACGAGTTTTTCCCGGTCGGAGATGGCTTGACGCCTGGCCCGCGCAAGCGCACCGGCGGTATCGGCGTAGAACGCCTGCTCCCGCGCCAGGTCGAGCTTGCTGAAGTTGCCAGCGGCCGCCAGGCGTTTGGCAAATTCTGCCCCCGCTTCGGCGCTCTCATTCACTTGTCCGGCGTACAGCGCAAACTGCTGTGCCGCGACCGCGTTGACGTACGCTTTGCGCGCTTCCGCTGCGACCCTCACGGTCTCATTGGCCACCAATAGCTTCGTCTGCTCATAACGCTTGCCTTCAATCTGTGAGATGAAGGGTAAAGTCAGAACGTTAAAGAAGGCGAGAGTAAAGGTTCGCTCAATCGACAGGTCGTTCCCTGCGTGCTTGCGGCTGAAAGTAAAACCAGGATTAGGCAAGCGGCTGGCTTGCACATAGTCGGCCTCGGAAATGCCAAGTTCGGCATAGGTGGCCTGCAAGCCTCGGTTGTTGAGCAGCGCCAGCTGTACTGCGCCATCCATCGTCATAGGCTGCGCAAGCAATTCCTGCGAGCGTTTGTAAACGCTGTCCTGGTCCTCTTCTGACCTGACCCAAGCAGCGTCTTTGCCGAGCCGCTCCTTGGCAACAGAGGAGACGGAATTGAAGCCGCCGTCCTTTGAGAACGTGGCACAACCGCCCAGGAACACAGAAGCGGCCAGCGCCAATGCGCCAAGCCTCAAGGCTTGTATTCTTCTAGTTGACATTGCAAGTCCTTGCATCACATCTTGTGGTCCGAGTGGTCGGACTGCCCCGCCGGCATGGAGCGGACCGGCGCAGCCCCAGCGGGCGCCGGCTTGGGCATCTTCATCGTGCCCATGTCGCTTACTCGGGCGCCGCTCGCTGGAGAGACAGCGGCATTGGTGTCTTTCCAAGGCACCACCTTCGGCTCCTTGTAGGGAACGTATTCATCGAAGGTGCGAGGCACCGTGAGCGTCGTGGTGGGCGCGTTGGGGTCAAGCGGGTCCGGTCGCGGCGACGACGCCTGCGCAAAAACGGACGCCCAGACGACCGCCAGGCTGGCGCCAGCCAGCATGCGTGTCAGAGACATGTCAAACCTTGTGAGTGTGAAGCTTTGAGTGCCGCGTTATCCACAATTCTGTGGCAACGCACGATGAGTGCGCCCAAAAAATGGACGCACCTAGGGCATCAGACGACCGAGGCAGGCGGACGCTGGAGCGCGTCCGGGATGTGACTGACAAAAGCTTCCATCAGGCTCGAAGGAACCTGTGCTGGCGCATTGTCGAGGTGAACAAAAAGAGGGAATGCATAGGGGACGACCGAGCAAAGCGAACAAGCGGCGCAGCCTGGGCACGCATGACCTGCATGCTTTCCAGATTTGCCCTGCTGCTTAATATCCGCATCGCTCATGTGCGCGATGCAGTGGTCGTCGTCTCCATCGGACGATACCGTGATGACGCCTTCATGGACAGCAGACTGGACCCGCACTGCGCTCGCATAAGCCTGCGTCGCGCCTTTTACCATCATCGTGGCCGCAGTCACCCCTTGCAGCGGAAGCGCTGCAATCAGGAGCAAGAGAAGGAAACGTGAGACCAGTCGAAGCATCGGGGGCGATAACGGCCTTATGGCTGCAGACCTCTAGTTTAGCGGATGCGCGCTGCCGCTCCAATAGGAGTCGCCTGCGAGACACGACTTGCCCGCTAACGAAAAAGGGGTTGACCCTGCCATAGTGGGAAGGTCTAAGGCGGCGCAGCGCACGGCCGGCCATCAAAGGTCACTCCCCCGCGGCAGGTCAATTGGCCGACATTACCCAGAGCAGACCGAGCTACTACGGCTTCATCATGCCGCCGCCCATCCCCTGTCCGTCCATCATGCCGCCGCTCATCCCCTGTCGGTCCATCATCATCTGCATCATTTCCTGCATCATCTCCATACGCTGGCCCATCATGTCGTGACACATGCGCATGTGCTCCGCCATGTCCGCCTGGTTCATCGGCATTTTGCCGTCCATGGCGCCACGACCCTGCATCATCGGCATCGTGCTGTGCATTAGCGCCATACTCTCCTGCATCACCTTGGCCTGCTCCGCCATCAGTGCCTGGCGCTCTTCCGGCGTCTTGGCCCTCGACAGGCGTTCATGCAGTGCACGCATATGAGCAATCTGCGCGTCCATGTCCGCATTCCTCTGCGCGGCATTCTTCGGTGCTGGGTTCTTCGGAGTTGCTTTCTTCTGTGGGGCGGTAGCGGCAGCCTGCGCATGGCTATGGTCATGCGCAGCATCGGCTGGCTGCGGACCAGCCGAAAGCGCTAGCGGCGCCCAGATAAGCGCCGAAACCGCGATAAGAATGGGGGCTGATAGATTTTTGGACATGGTGCCGTTCTCGCTTGGTGGGTATCTAAGACGCGATAGCGCGTGTCTTTTAATCTACTCGCATATGCCAAAAGGGCCTTGATTGATATCAAGCTTGAGAAACCTGAGCACAACATGCGCGAGTCCGGACTCGGTCAGAGGACGCCCGAAAACAGTACTTGACCTTACCTCCATGGGGACGTCCATATTCGCAATACGGAGTCCGGCATGTCATTTGAGAATGGGCACCGTGTTCATCGCGGGTAGACCCTGCCAAATCAGACACCCCCAAGGCATAACGGTGGCTCTTGTCGGAGACAAATAGAATGAGCACCATTAGGCACTCGCCACATGAGGACGTATTTGCGGTGTTCGAAAGAGCTTGCCATGAGAAGGAATTCGAGTTGGCCGACGACATTCTCCTCGCGCTTGAAAACATAGCGCGCCGGCGGAAGGATGCGCAGCAGCTCGACCTTGCCTATCTCCTCCTCGCCGCGTCCTGCCAGGAGGGTGACTTACCTCAAAAAACGCCATCATCGTGCGACGGGAAATCGGAACCACCAGTAGGCAAGTCGGCCGAGGAGCGGTTGGTTTCCATGCCATCTCGCCCGGAAGGGGATGGGACGAACGATACAGACAGAGAATGAAGCGATTTTGGCGTGTGGATACTTGCAGCTGCTCTGCGCTATGGGCGTCCGTCATGCCATCTTCGGCATCTTGCGCTGCTAGCACGGCGGATTCGCCCCCTCCTCAAACGACACGCTGGCGCAAGGCCTTAGCCGACCGTTGAACTTTACGAGTTCTGCATTTTGATTTTTACAGGACTCTTTCTGAAGGAGAAGTTCTTGGTAAACGTAGATATCGGGTTTATCCCTTTCCCACCTGAGTTACCGCTTTCCGGCCAGATAGTGTCGAGAAGATGAGGAACCCGAGCGGGACCAGCACCAGGCTGTAGCTGAGCCATATCCCGTACACACCCTCCGGACCATAGGGCTCCGTCAGGTCATGCCAGTGTTTATTGTTGACGAGCGGCAACCTTCCAGCCTCCGAAAACTCATGTACGGCATAGATGGCCAACTGAATGGAGAACAGCACCATGAAGACGGCCGTGACCTGAAAGAACAGCGAAAGATTGACGCGTCGTCCGTATCGGCTCCACGCCCAGGCCAAGGCACCCGCGCAAGCCAAGCCCAGCAGACCACCCAAGGCCAGTTGACCCGTGGCCGCGCCAGCCGCGAGGGAGGCAATCATCGTGGCCGCCTCGACGCCTTCACGTCCGACCATCAGGAGCACGAAGGCAAAAACAGCAAGCCAGGGGCCCGCCGCCTTCTCGTCAGAGACTTGGGAAAGCCGGTTTCGGATTTCTCCTGCCATGGCTTTGCCGTGCCGGAGCATATGCCAAGTACAAGAAACCACGAGGGCACCAGCCAACAGCGCCAGCCAGCCCTCCGCGAGCGGGCTGATGCCACCTACGCGGAACAACACGAGCCCAAGTACGGCCGACATCACAAGGGCAGCGAGGACGCCAGTCTTGGCCGCGCCCGCAAGGTGCTGGCGCCCGGTCTTCTGCAGGAATGCGAAGGTGATAGCGGCAATAAGAAACGCCTCCACACCTTCTCGAAAGGTAATCATGAGCATCGCGAACATCATGGCCCTCGTCCGGCATCGCAAACAATAACAAGAATCATTCCAATATAGCGCAAACGAAAAGTCTGTGTGGAATAAAGGAGGACGGGGACACACCTGCGTCAATGTTATTTTTGCGGCACATCACACCCAACAAAACCCGCAACAACCCGCACAGGTCGGAGTAATGAACCGTTTCCACGCCAACGCTGCTGCCTTGACCAACGTGTCCTCGACAGGTGCGTGCTCTGCGCTCAGGAAGGAGCCACCGTGGGGCCACTCACGTGGAAACAAGATGCGGTTGGTAGATTCCATGGCCCCAAAGAATTCCGTTAGGAATGCAGGACTGAGCAGCGTGATGGCTCCTATGAAACAACCTGCTCAAGACCGTGGTGACCGACTGGTGCTTCAGCCAACCAGGGAATGAGCGCACAACGCGTCGCGAGCTTGTCTGCGACACGCCTGACAAACGGCACCTCATACGCTCCACGCTGGCAAAGCAGGGGGTTGTGTGTACCGCTGGCCAGCAGGGACTGATTAATTACCCATGCAAATGGCTCAATACCAGCCCGCGCAAGGTCACCTTGCAGGCGCTCCGCTTCATGGACGGGTGTCGCTTCTGGCAGCGTCACAATCAGAACCCGCGTGTACTTTTTGTCGCGCAGGCGCGGGAGTAGTTGGCGCACTGATTCTGGCATATCGCCTTGAGTACGCATGACTTCCCGATGATAGGCTTCAGCCGCATCGAGAAGCAGGATGGTGTGGCCTGTGGGGGCGGTGTCGAGCACGACAAATCCATCCTTACCTTCATCCACGGTCCGGGCAAAGGCTCTGAAGATGGCGATCTCCTCCGTGCATGGCGAGCGCAAGTCCTCCTCCAGCATTGCGCGACCGCCAGCATCCAGGCTCTTTCCCGCCTTCTCCAGAACCTCACGCGTGTATTGTGCGACTTCGTGCTCAGGGTCGATGCGAGTCACCGTCAGCCCGGGAACGTCGCCATCCATGGCTGCTGCCACATGCGCGGCTGGGTCGGTCGTCGAGAGCACGACCTTGCCTCCCCGCTTCGCAAGCGACAAGGCAATAGCCGCAGCCACCGTGGTCTTTCCAACGCCGCCTTTACCCATGGCCATGATGACACCGTGGCCTGCCTGAGCAATTTCCTCAATCAGACTGCCTAATCCGGGGGGCAGCGGTGTCTGCGGCATTGTCTCCGAGGTTGCAGCAGACTCTGCACGCTCGGGATGAGCCATCAGTCGAAGGGCGTCCAATCCAACCGTGCCTTTAGGTAGGAAGGGAATCGTTGTTCTGGTCAGGCCAGCCAGCGTATCCGGCATGTTTGCGAGCGCCTCCCTGGCACGCTGCGACATAGCCAAGGCAATAGCATCGTTCGTTTGTTCTGTCGTAAAGAGCCCGTTAATGGCCAACGTGAGATTCCGAACCCCCAGTTCGGCCAACTCCCCACGGGTGCGATTGGCTTCGCGAAAAGAGGACACTTCCGGTCGGCTGACCAAAACGACGGTGGTTTCTGCCGGATTCGATAGGCGCTCCACCGTCGCCGCGTACAACGCCTTTTGCTTCTCCAGACCCGCTAGCGGCCCGAGACAAGAGGCTCCCCCCGTCGAGGAACCGATAAACTCGTTCCACGCGGTTGGCAGCGTCAGAAGGCGAAGCGTATGCCCGGTGGGAGCCGTGTCAAAAATCACATGGTCGAATTCCGCCGTTGCCTGGGGGTCTCCCAGAAGCTTCGAGAACTCATCGAATGCCGCAATTTCAACCGTACAGGCGCCGGAGAATTGTTCCTCCATGCTTTGAATCGCTGCGGCCGGCAGAACGCCCCGATAGGGGGTCACCATACGCTCTCGATAGGCGCGGGCTGAGGCTTCCGGGTCAATATTCAACGCAAAAAGACCTGCTGCGCCTGGAATGGCGGTCGGCACCTGGCTCAACGCAACACCCAATACCTCGTCCAGATTGGAGGCCGGGTCGGTGCTGACAATCAACACGTTCTTCCCAGCTTCGACCAAGGCGAGGCCCGTGGCACAGGAGAGCGAGGTTTTGCCGACGCCGCCTTTGCCCGTGAAAAACAGATAGCGCGTTGCGGTATTGGGCAATGTCATTTGAATTCCCGCTCAGCAGCAACCGGATTTCGGGTTGCAACCAGGGCTGCCCACTCTAATGTGCGGTTTCTCCGCAGTTGTGAGGGCGATGCCCAACTTCTGCGCGAGTTGCTGGCGGGATGGGTACATCCCGGTGGCGACGATGTGGCCATCAACTGAAAGTATGGGAAGGCGGTCCATGCCCGCCTCCATTTCCTTGACCACAGCCGGATTGGCGGCGAAGGCCTGTGGCTCCTGGCCCAGATTGTGGCGCTCCACGGCAATACCATGTTGCTCCACCCACTTCAGGTCGGCGGCAAACTGGGCAAGTATCGGGTCGACCTCAACGCCACAAACACCTGTCGAACAGCACATGGCAGGGTCAAATACTTCAAGTTTCGTCATGATCTTTTCTTTCGTCGGAACTGAACGGCAACCTTCGGCCCGTTGAACCGGCGGACACGGTACGTCACCGTAGGAACAGAAGACACAACAATCGCCGGGCTTTGGTTTCACAACAGCTTTGCAACCGAGACACGCATAGAACCATTGACAGGCTTCGGTCGGCATCGTTTCCCTGCTGCCATGGCCGCAACGGGGACAAGTCAGCGTAGACTCAAGAATCACATCCATCATTTGTAGCTCTCGCTATTGGGATGGCTGGCGGGGCGACTGCGGCTGCATCCACATGTGTTGGTGTTGCATCATGTTGTCCATCATCATTTGTTGCATGCCCATGTACTGGTCCATCATGTACTGCCGCTGCTTCATTTGCTCAGGGGTCAGTTTCGAATAGGCGCCCCCCATCTGCCCCCAACCCATCATAGGACCGCCCATCATGTGGCCGCCGGGACCACCAGGGCCACCCATCATGTGGCCTCCCCTCACTGGCCCGCCCATCATCCCTCGGCCCCACATGCCATGCATCATGCCCATCGTGCTCTGCATGGTTGTCCAGTGTTCCTCAAGTAACTTCTGGCGCTCCTTCGGGTCCTGCGTCTGGCGGATTTTTTCCATCTGCTCCTGCATCTTCTTCATGCTTTCCTGAACCTGCGCCATCTGCTTGTCGAACTCGGCGACATTAGGTTGCTCTTGTTTCGCCGGAGTCGCCTTCGCGTCTGGTTTAGCTTGCTGGGCAAGCGCCGGCATCACTGAGAGGACGGCTGCGGATAACACCGCCACTATGATTTCTCTCTTCATCTTGTCTCTCCTCTATGGCAAGTAACGACCTTTCCGGCAAGGCCCAGTCGAGGACGGCGCCGGTCGAACTCAGGGAAGACGCCTGATTTGAAATCCGCGCGACAAGTCATGACGCGCGATAGCAAGGCCCCTTTTCTATGGCAAGGATAGTGCGCCCCACTTGGGGGGCATTGACGCAAGACAAGAGTTCGGAGGGTTGCGCGCTCTCGGCCATCGGTAATGCGGATTTACTGCCGACTGGCAAGCAATGCATCGCGAAATCTGTCCTGACCGCGCAGGGAGCGCCAGGCTCTTGGCCTTTCGCAGAATGCAATGCCACAGGATATGATTGAAATCATACGCATCACCCCATTCATTGACATGATTTCATCAAAGAGACAAGGCTTTCCTGCCGCCCTGCGACCAAGCTCCGTCCGCACTACATATGAGGCTGGCGCCGCCATTTTCCGACTGGGCAGTCCGGCCCATTCAGTCTTCTTCGTTGAGTCTGGGGCTGTTCGTCTGATGCGACTCGGTCGCTCCGGCGAGGAGGTGATTCTTCATGATGCACGTGCCGGTGAATTTTTCGCCGAAGCCTCTCTCGACAGCCCTAAGTACCACTGCAACGCAGTGGCAAGTGAGCGCACTGAACTTCTGCAGGTACCCGCTTCGGCGCTGCGCGAGTTGCTCGACGCCGACCGGGAATTTTCCCGTCAGTGGGTCGCACTGCTCGCACGACAACTGCGCGCAGTCCGGACTCGTGTCGAACGCCTCTCTCTGAAGAGCGCGGCGGAGAGGGTCCGTCACCTCCTTGTTTCAGAGGGGCACGGCCCCCATTGCGAGGTAACTCTGGACGGCACGTTGAAGGACCTCGCGCGCAATCTGGGCCTCACACATGAGGCACTCTACAGAACCCTCGCAGCGATGGAGAAAGAGGGGGTCATTGAGCGGCGGAACTCGGTCCTGCGCCTCTTGCGTTGAGGCTCAACGCATATGACTGAAATCATATGCCCGTGAGCAATATGAGTTCACGATGATAGGGGCTCTGTATGTGGCTTTATCCCGCACATTGGTTGCCTGTACCCTTAACGCCTAAGACGACACATATCCCATGACGAAGAACCTCCTGCCCACGATACTCGCTGGCCTCATTTGCCTGCCGTTCACGTCGCAGGCCGCTGATACCCAACGCCAAGCCGAAGTCGCCAGACTCGGCGCGGATGTGATGCCGTTTAGCTTAAACGCGACGACTCACATTTTCACCAAGACCAGCGACGGTGGAACTCAGCGTGTAGTGGCGAAGGATGCGTCCGACATGCAGCAAACCAAACTGGTGCGGCAGCACTTGCATGACATCCAGACCCAGTTCCTGAAGGGAGACTTCTCTGGGCCATCGCACGTCCATGGCAAGGGGATGCCTGGCCTTGCCGAACTGCAGAGCGCAACACCTGGCCAAATCTCCATCAGCTACGAGGAGGTGGACGGTGGGGCGGAGGTCACGTATCGGACGGCTGACGCCAAGTTGCGTCTCTGCGCTCCACGCTTGGTTCGATGCCCAAGTCGCCGACCATGGGGAAGATGCAGTGGCGGGCCAAGAAGGCAATCACGCACATCATGGTCATATGCCAATGTGACCGCGAGGAGTGTCTTTGCTGCCATTGCGCAATCGCGCGTGCAACAGGCAGTGCATCCCCAGTGAGCATCTTGACCTGGATACCGAGCCGGCGAAGTTCATCGATAAGACTACGCGAATCGGGGCGCGGCGCACCGTACAGATAGGCAAGACCGACCAATTGCAATGGCGCCGCACCGTCGGCCTTTGCAACAGCCAGTACACGCTCCCCCTTCTGGGCTCCCGAGTTTGCCCGTTCCTCCAGTTCGTTGATGTCCTGAGGACTGCGGCCCGCCGCCTGCGCAACAGTTTGCAAGGCGCCCTTTACGCACCGTACTGTTCGGTCCCCGATGCCACCACCGCCTCGGTACGTCGGGTAGTCGCAGAGAACGGCTGGAAAGACAGTGTCCTGGTGGCAACGCTCGCTTGCTTCGCTACTGCGGCGCGAAGAAACGCTAGGTCAATCGGGTCCGCATTCGCTTCGTTCTACGCAAGAGCTGCGACCTCGATAACGTCGTCCTCACCAAAGCCAGGCTCGGCCTGCACCAGCTTGAGGGAAAGCTGGTTCATGGTGAGCGTACCGGTCTTGTCGGCGCAGAGCACGTCCATCGTCGCAGCATCCTCGATGCCGCTCAGCTGCGTAATGAGTACACCATGGCGGGAAAGCTCCATGGAGCCCAACGCCATGCTTACCGTGAACATGACAGGCAAAGCGACGGGCATCGCGCTCATCAGCAATACCAGCGCGATAGGAAGCGTTTCGAGCAGTGGCAGTCCTTTGAGGTACGAGAGACCACTAGCGTCAGCACCACGAGCGCACCCACAATAATAAGCAGCCAGCAAACCACGCGTGCGACGACCTCCTCGACGTGCAACTTCGGGGGCGCGCTGGCGACGAGCTCCGTAGTCCGGCCGAAATAGGTATGGGTCCCGGTTTCAACCACCACCCCATTCCCCTCGCCCCGGCGTATCGTTGCGCCGGCATACAGGGTATCGCCCGCGTTCATTTCAACTTCGCGCGACTCACCGGTGAGTACAGTGGCTCGCCGCATACTGAAAAGGTAGACGATGAACGTAAACAAGGAAGAAGAACTCGCACGCTGGAAAGGCGAGTGCCCAGTTTGTTGATGCACGACAGAAATCCGTCGACGCCCCCGGCAGACGGGGTCAGGCTGGCAATGCAAAGAAGACGCAATAAGGACGCGAAACCGACGAAATGACTTACAGGCATGACAATCGAAGATCCGGCGGCGCGGACACGTGGCCCATCGATATCGTTTTGAATGCAGGCAGCGGCCATTTTTTAGGTGGGCGCAACGGATGTCGTCCTGTGCGAACGAGCTACGCCCGGGAGCATGTACCGCCCGCCCCCGACGTTCACAAAACTGCAACAATTTCGGGTTAGCGTGCCTACCCGGCACACAGGTACATACTCCGTTGGGGGTGACGATTTTTGACACAATCCGTATCGGTGTGCCCCACCCACCAATCTCACTGACATCCGAGGACAAGCGGCTGGCGCTCAGCAGGTTAGCAATCGCGCTTAGCGGCCATAGGACCGCTCCGCCGCCCTGGCTAACGGATGTTAAGACGCAATTCAGCGCGGGCCGAGAACCCCAGCCATAGCAGACTCAGGCATCCCTTGGCGTATATCTAGCTGTCCATTGGCATCGCGCCACAGGATTGCGGGGGTAGCCTGCAGACCCAATGAGGCCATCAGCTTCTCGTTAGCATCGAGCTTTGCCTTCACCGCCGGCGGGATGCTGGCGAGCGGTTTTAAGCCACTGTCATCCAGCGGTTTGGCGTGACCGCCCGCGAGTGCGGTGTCGTTAGCCCGCGTGTGCCCCTGTTCGTACGCACCCAGGGCGGCCCCGGGGTTTTTATCCGCCAACAGTGCAGCCGCCTTCCCTGCGCTGCTCGGTGTAAGAATGCCAACCAGGATATGGCGCAACTGCACTTTGCCGCTCTCCACCCAAGGTCTGGCGTCAGACCAGAACTTATTGCAGTAGGGGCAGTTCGGGTCAGTAAAGACATACAGCTTGCGGGGCGCATTGTCTTGCCCGTCGGCAATCCAACTCGCCTTCTCGAGTTCCTTCCAGGCGCGCTCGGACATCGGCTTGCGCACCGCCTCTTCCAGCGCGGCGCGGGTAAGGTCTTTGCCGTTGGCATTAAACAGGGTCCCGGCAATCACCTGCTTGCCGTCCGGCGTGAGGTAAAGCGCTACCGGTTGCTGGTCCATGTACCCGGCGTAGGCTGTGAGCCCTGCCGTTGAGGCCATTTTCCCTACGATGGTCAGCCCCTGTTTTTCCAGGGCGCGCAATGCTGCCGGCGTGTCCTGGCCGAAGGATGGCGCGCACGCTAGCGAGAAGGCCGCTGCCGCAAGCCAAATAGGCATAGCGAGGCGAAAGGGCTTAGAGGCAATTAGGGCAATTTGCATTGTGGGAGCTGGTAGCAAGGGGGCAATGAATTTCAACGACTAGCCGTGGACGCCGCCGACTTGAGCGGGTAGCGGCCTGCCGGCCTTCTTCGAACCCTCCGGTGCCCTCAGGCGGGCAAGACGCTCGGCTAACGTGGCGGCGGACAATTCACCGATGCGAACGTCAATCAATCGCCCCGCAGCATCGAACAGGTAGGTGGTTGGGAAGGCGACCTGCCCAAGGGAAGCAGCGGTGTGGCCCTGCGGGTCGAGAAGTAAATTGGACAGCGCGAGGCCATGCTCCGCGAGATAGCGGCGTACCTGCTGGGCATTCTCACCCTGGTTGACAAAAACAAAGTTGATGTCCGGATGGTTTGCTTGTGCCGCGCGAAGGATTGGCATCTCGCGTCGGCATGGAGGACACCAAGTGGCCCATAAGTTGAGCACGGTCGGCCGTCCAGCGAAATGTGCCAGCGCAACGGGCTCCCCCTGAAGCGAGGTCAGGGGATACTCGGGAAGCCTGCCTTCAGCGAGCCTGGCGGAATCCAGGCTATGGACGAAGAAAGACCCCACGCCAAATACGCTGAGGCTCGCCAGCATGGCAACGGCTAGCGGTTTGCGCAAAGGGGCCTCGCGCAAGCCAAACCAAAGTGCGAAACCGCAGCCGACACCCAGGCCAGCGACCGGATTCCATCCGCCGTCGCGAATGTCCAGGATGCTCAGCGGCGCGGCCGGATAGGCAGTGCGCCACTGCCAGACGAAAGCCAAGCGCGCACTTAGCGCCCCCGCCAGCATGATGGTAACGACGCTCCTGTCAATATCGACCTTCTCGCGGCGGCCAAGCCACAGGGCAATGGTCTCACCAAGCAGGACGGCGGCGAGCACGACAACGACTGTTGGAGATAGCATGCTCTAACGGGATAAGAACTGCGTGCGGCGCCGTTCCCTGCGACCTGCCGCAGTTGCGAAACCAAAACCACGACGAATCAAGACTGCCATTGTTAGTCCACCAGCGCCGGCTGCGCCATCCATTCGCGACCTTTAAGCATCCCATCCCAGTAAAGTGGCGGCAGGATGCGCTCTTTGAGAAACCATGCGGCGCGAGACGGCTTGGTGCCATCAATGAGCCAGGCCGGGAAGCTGGGCGCAACCTTGCCTCCGTACAGAAACTCGGCCAGCACCACCTTGCCTCGCTCCACCGTCAGCGGGCACGAGCCATAGCCGTCGTACTGCGCCTGGCCTACGGCGTAACTCAGGCTGGCGAGTATGTTGTGCGCGACCACAGGTGCCTGCTTGCGAGCAGCTGCTGCCGTCTTTGCGTTCGTGGTATTGCTCACATCACCGAGGGCGTAAATATTTGTGTAGGTCTTGTGGCGCAGGCTGGCAGGGTCAACATCCACCCAGCCGGCGGCATCCGCCAGCGGGCTGGCGCGCACAAAGTCCGGGGCCGTCTGCGGCGGCACCACGTGAATCATGTCGAAATCGGTATCGACCATCTCCTTGCTGCCATCTGGCATGGCCCGCATGAACGTGGCACGCCGACGCGGGCCGTCAATCCTCTTGAGCGTATGGCCAAAGCGCAGGTCGATGCCGTAAGCCTTCACATACTCCATCAGCGCCGGGACATAGTCTGGCACGCCAAAGAGCACGGCCCCGGCATTGAAGAACTGAACCTGTGTGTCTTGCAGCGTACCGTTGCGGCGCCACGTATCGCACGAAAGATACATGGCCTTCTGTGGCGCACCGGCGCACTTGATGGGCATCGGAGGCTGCGTGAACAGCGCCTTGCCACCGTGCAGCGCGCGAACCAGTTCCCAAGTGTATGGCGCCAGGTCAAATCGATAATTCGACGTCACGCCATTTTGCCCCAGCGTATCAACCAGGCCGTCGATACCGTGCCAGTCAATCTTGAGGCCCGGGCATACCACGAGGCGCCGATAGCGGACCACCCGGCAGCCCTCAAGGACAACCGCATTCCTCTCTGGCTCGAATGCCACCACGGCGGCCTTGAGCCAGCGGACACCGGCAGGCACGCGGGAGGCCATCGTGCGGGCAGTGGACGCAGCCTGGAAGACGCCTGCGCCGACCAGGGTCCAACCTGGCTGGTAATAGTGCACGTCGGCCGGGTCGATGATGGCGATGTCAAGTTCGGGCTCACGTGCGCGCAGGCTGGACGCGACCGCGATGCCGGCAGCACCGCCGCCGACGATGACTACCGTGTGCTCAGCGTCGACGACTTCCACCGGCACCTTGCCAGCGTTGGCAATGCCCTGCACCACGGCTTTAAGGTCGAAACCCGCTTTAGCCGCGCGCGCCTGTATCTCTGCGATGGGCAGCTTGTCAGCTTGCGACAAGGCCCAGAGCGTTGCCGAGCGGGTTCCGGTGCGGCAATACGCCAGGATAGGCTTGGGAAGTCCCGCGCACAGCGCCGCGAATGCCGCCGCCTGCTCGGTCGAGGCATGTCCAGGCACCACGGGTTGATGAACCGCTTGCAGGCCTGCTTGTTTCGCCGCTTGCGCGATTTCTTGAAAGTTTGGCTGGTCGGACGCTTCGCCGTCCGGACGGTGGCACACGATGGCGCCATAGCCGAGCACCTTCAGTGAAGCTACATCAGTGGCGCTGATTTGCGGCGATACCGAGAGGTCCGGCGTAAGGGGACGCGGATTCATGGTGTACTCCCCTCAGATAGCGTTAAGCGGAATCTTCAGGTACCGAATGCCGTTCGCGTCGGCGGGCGGCAACTCCCCGGCGCGGATATTGACTTGAACGGCCGGAAGAATCAGTGTCGGCATCGCCAGCGTTGCATCGCGCGCCTGACGCATGGCAAAGAACTGTTCCTCGCTCACGCCATCGTGCACGTGGATGTTGCATTCACGCTGGGCGTGCACGGTCGTTTCCCACATGGGTCCACGGCCTTCAGGCGGATAGTCGTGACACATGAAGAGGCGGGTATCGCCTGGCAGGTCCAGCAGCTTGCGGATGGAGCGGTACAACTCGTGTGCATTGCCACCGGGAAAGTCACAGCGGGCCGTGCCGACGTCGGGCATGAACAGCGTGTCGCCGACGAAGACGGCATCCCCGATCTGGTATGCCATGTCAGCAGGTGTATGGCCGGGCACATGCAGCGCCTTGCCCGTCATGCCGCCAATGGCGAATTCCTCGTTTTCCTCGAACAGGTGGTCGAACTGTGAACCGTCGAGCCGAAACTCCGGCTCCAGGTTGAACAGCTTCTTGAACACGCCCTGCACGCTGCGAATGTGCTGGCCGATGGCAATCTTGCCACCCACCTGGCTCCGGAGATAAGGCGCGGCCGACAAGTGGTCAGCGTGCGCATGCGTTTCCAGAATCCACTCGACCTGCAGTTCATGCTCACGCACGAAGGCAATGACCTTGTCAGCACTCGCCGTCGACGTCCGCCCCGCTTTGGGGTCATAGTCCAGGACGGAGTCGATGATGGCGCACTCTGGACGCCGCTCCTGATAGACCACGTAGGTCACGGTCCAGGTCGCGGGGTCGAAGAACGCTTGAATGGTCGGTTGCATGCGGGCCTCCTTGGCTGCAACACATTCTATTCACAAATAGTTTATTTTTCAATATACTATCAGCATCGAAATTGAAGGCGAACCATGAGCGAGTCCCATCCCGCCATTGACCTGGGCACCATGCAGGCTGCTGCAGCGCAAGCCTGCGCGCTGCTCAAGGTGCTGGCAAATCAAGACCGGCTGCTGCTGATGTGCCAGTTATCCCAGGGCGAGTTGTCCGTCGGCGAACTGGAAGAGCGGCTCGCCATCCGGCAGCCAACGCTTTCCCAGCAGCTCGCCGTGCTCCGTGAAAACGGCCTGGTGACAACGCGCCGAGAGGGCAAGAGCATCTTCTATTCCATCGCGAGCCAGGAGGCGCTTGCCGTGATGGCTGTGCTGTATGAGCAGTTTTGCGCCAACACCAAGTAGGGGGCCCGATATGTTGATTGACCTGGGTAACTTCACACCTGGCCTGTCGCTGGCCGGAGGGCTCATCATTGGCGCAGCGGCTGCCGTGCTCGTCCTGTTCAACGGCCGGATTGCGGGCATCAGCGGCATCCTCGGGGGGCTGCTCGGCTTGCCGCGCAACGACATGGCATGGCGCGTGGCCTTCCTCGTCGGGCTGGTCGGCGCCCCTGTCCTGGCCAGCCTGCTCGGCAAGCCGGCGACGCCCGATATTCAAGCGAGCTGGGGGGAAATTCTGGTCGCCGGCTTCCTGGTCGGCCTCGGTACCCGCTACGCCAGCGGCTGCACGAGCGGCCATGGGGTATGCGGCATCGCACGCGGGTCCATCCGCTCGCTGGTCGCGACCATGACCTTCATGGCGGCGGGCTTCCTGACCGTCCTCGTACAACGACACATGATTGGAGGCTGACATGACCACCGTCGCTGCATTGCTGGCCGGCCTGCTTTTCGGCATCGGCCTGATGGTTTCCGGCATGGCCAACCCGGCAAAAGTACTGGGCTTCCTCGACCTGACGGGACGCTGGGACCCGTCCCTGGCCTTTGTCATGGTCGGGGCAATAGGCATCGGCTCGCTCGCCTTCTTCATCGCCAAACGTCGCAAACGCTCGTTACTGGGACTGCCCGTCCAACTCCCGGCCAGCACCGAAATAACACCGAGGCTTGTGCTGGGCAGCACCGCGTTCGGCATTGGCTGGGGTCTGGCAGGCTTCTGCCCGGGCCCCGCACTGGTTGCAATGGGTGCGGGCTATCCGAAGGCCGTGGGCTTTGTCGCCGCCATGGTGGCAGGCATGGTCGTCTTTGAGGTGCTTGAGCGGATGAAATCCGGCATGCAGCGGGCTTAAGCTCGCCGCACGCGGCAGCTTGTGGGACTTGTCGATGCCAACACCAAGTAAGCGATGAACAGATGGAGAGCATAATCGCCAGCAGCGCGGCGCTGGGCGCCGTGGTCGGACTCATCCTGGCACTGACCGGCGCCGGTGGCGCCATCCTCGCCGTCCCCCTACTGCTGTTTATCCTGCACCTCAGCGTCGCGCAGGCCGCGCCCGTCGCACTCCTTGCTGTCGGCCTGTCTGCAGGTGTCGGCGCCGTTATCGGGCTGCGCGCAGGCATCGTCCGCTACCGGGCCGCCGCACTGATGGCTGTGGCCGGCACGTTGTTCTCCCCCGTCGGCTTATGGCTTGCTCACCGCTTGCCGAACGGTCCGCTGACCTTGCTATTCGCGGCTGTACTGGCCTTTGTGGCATTGCGGATGTTCAAGCAGACGACCGCGCCGAAGCCGCATCCAACCGAATCTGGCCACCCTTTGCCGCCGTGCCAACTGAATGCGGGTACCGGACGCTTTGTCTGGACGGCGTCCTGCACCCGCGCGCTGGCACTCTCTGGCGTCGGCGCCGGCTTTCTCTCCGGGCTGCTGGGTGTTGGCGGCGGCTTTGTCATCGTTCCGGCGCTCAGGAAGGCTACCAATGCCCCGGTGCAATCTATCGTGGCGACATCGCTGGCAGTGATTACGCTGGTATCCGCTTCCGGCGTCATCTCGACCGCCCTTGCCGGTCGCATGAACTGGCAGGTGGGCGTGCCGTTCGCCGCGGGCGCCATCACGGGCATGCTGGGCGGACGGCTTGTCGCCAGCCGTTTAAGTGGACACAGGCTGCAGCAGGGCTTTGCGCTCGTCGCAGGCCTTATCGCCTTGGGCATGGTGGCGAAGGTCGCACTGGCTGCCTGAATAACACGGACTGCCAAGTACAACTACCCAAACGTGCAAACACAAATCAATCGGCACACCCATCACCGAGGAGACATAATTGAAAATCATCAAACTGCGTACTCTGGCCCAGGCTCTGGCCATGCTGTCGGCAGTTAGCGCGCCGGCACTTTCTCAACCGACGACGGTGCCCATGCCCGTCCCTGACGAGGCCTCGATTCCCAAGGGACCGATGGGCGATGCCATCAAGCGCGGCAAGGCGTTGCTGACGGACACCCACAAGCAACTTCCCGGCAACGTCGGCAATGGCTTGAACTGTACGAGCTGTCACCTCAATGCCGGGACAACAGCCTATGCCTCGCCCTGGGTAGGCCTCACCGCCGTCTTTCCGGAATACCGGTCCCGCAGCGCCAAAGTCAACTCCCTTCAGGAACGCATTAACGACTGCTTCCAGCGCTCGATGAACGGCAAGCCGCTGCCATTCGACTCGGCTGAGATGAATGCCATCCTGTCTTATATGAAGTGGCTGTCCACCGGGGTCCCGACTGGCACGAACGTGACTGGCCGAGGATTCGAAAAAATAGAGACCTCGCTGGTGCCAGACCGCGTGCACGGCAAGGCGGTGTACGCAGCGCAATGTGCCTCATGCCATGGGGCGGAAGGCCAAGGGACCAAGAACCCGCAAGGCGGGTACATCTTCCCGCCAGTCTGGGGCAAGGATTCGTTCAATGTCGGTGCTGGCATGGCACGCATGTACACGGCAGCCGCCTTCGTCAAACACAATATGCCGCTCGGCCAGGGCGGAACGCTATCGGCACAGGATGCCGTGGATGTCGCGGCCTACTTCACCCAGCAGCCGCGACCAGACTATGCGGCCAGGGTAAGGGACTGGCCCAAGGGCGACCGACCGAAGGATGCTCGCTAAACGCGCGAAGACGTGTCTCAGGGCCACAGATTCACAAGAGATTGCGCTACATCATTGTGCTGCATCCCGCAGCCCGTAAAGTTAGCGAGTTAGTGTTTGTCTTACAAGCCCGTGATGCCGGAAAGTTACCGCAATCCAGCATCCTCATTCGCATGATTTTTTCCTGATAAGGAGCCTGCCATGCAAGCAAACGTTGGAACCGTTGACCGAACGCTGCGGATTATCGTTGGGCTAGTCCTGATTGGCTTGGCTGCGACAGGACGAGTTGGTGCGTGGGGCTGGATTGGCATCCTTCCGCTCGTAACGGGCCTGATGCGCGTCTGCCCTGCCTACAGCATTCTCGGTGTGAAAACGTGTTCGTCTGAACCCAAGACCAAGTGAGCAACGCTAATTCAGCCTTGGTCTATTGAGGTGGACCAGGGCGCATTGGTACATCCCCAGGCGGAGACCATTGACCGTTGGCAGGCTCACGTTCGTCAGCGTTGCAGAGGCCTTGGTGCTGTTCAGCTTGCCGGCGCACGCATCTAATCGAAGGAGATGGCATGAGTGGTGTCCCTGAGTTCAAAGACCTGACCAAGGAAGTCGCAACCCAGATGCGCGCCTTGCGGCAAACGCAACCGGATTTGATGGCTGCATTCGGTCAACTAGCCGTTGCTGGCACCAAAGAGGGAGCGCTGAGCAAGAAGACGCGGGAACTGGTGGCATTAGGTATCGCCATCGCATGCCGCTGCGATGATTGCATTGGCTTTCACGTACAGACGCTTGTTAAACTGGGAACAACGCGAGCCGAATTGGAGGAAGTGCTGGGCACCGCCGTGTATATGGGAGGCGGGCCTTCGATGATGTACGCCACGCATGCATTGAGAGCATTTGAGGATTTTTCGGTCTAAGCGAAGCGTTCGATGTGAATAATCAGGATGCCCCTCGACTGCAACGGAACGGAGTACAGCTTTGTGGCTGATGCCAATGGCAACGCCGTCGTGACCACGTTTCTCCTAGCACGATTACGTACGACAACGCGGTTCTAGTCGTCTACCACTTCGTGGGGGAGGGCGATTGGCACCAACGCGCATCATCAGCTGATAGCACGGCCGTAGCCAATGCATGAAGCCTGCCGGGGGTTCTGCCCGGTAGACCGATTCCTCAATCGGTTGACTGATCTGGCTAGCCAAAGCGAGATCAGTCCTTCCGCGGAGCGCGCGGGGCATCCTCCGTCATCTCACTCGCCTCTCAAGCCGTAGTCTCATACGGCAAGCCTTCCTCAATGGGGAGCGAGGGGTCTCGCGACCATTCGTTCCAAGAGCCGAAGTAAAGTCTCACATTCCTAACACCCGCCTCCTCCAGCGCAACAAATGTGTTGGAAGCCCGCGCCCCCTTGAAGCAGAAGAGAACAACTGGTGTGTCTCGACTAATTCCCACGGTTGCACACTCCGCCAAGATTTCTTCACGGGACTTGAACATCTGGCCCTGTGCCGTTGGCTTCATCATCCGATACCACTCGAGCCATACCGAGCCGGGGATTCGGCCTTTTCGCGGGCAAAAATCCTTACCATACGGCGACGAGCTTTCCCCAATCCACTCGTCGACATCCCGGACATCGAGCTTCACGACCGTCTTGTCCGCTACAGCGGATTTCATCGCCGCCAGGTCAACGAGAATGCTGCTGGCCTTGGGGTCAACCGGAAACGTCGCGGGACCAGGCGTTGACGCCTCAGTCGTGCTGGGGAGGCCCGCTGCACGCCAAGCGGCGTATCCGCCATGAAGTACCTTAATCTTATCCCGAGGGTATCCAAGATAGCGCAACAACACGTACCCTCGGCATGATTGTCCGAACCCGGTTGTCATGGACTGCTCATAAATGACTGCCATTTCTTTCCCGGACAACCCCGCATTGCCAAAGTCCTTGGAAAACGTTTCCCGTAAAGCCGCCAGACCTTCCGATGTGGATGTCGCTAGGTAAGTGAATATCTCATGAATATTTACAGCGCCAGGCAGATGAGCTTCGGCATAGCTGGCTGCATCGCGTGTATCAATAAGAACCGCCGCCTCGGTCTTCAGCACTTCCGACAGCTCAAGCGGAGAAACGAGGACCTTGTCCGTCATGATTCACTCCAGTAAAGTACTGCCTCGGGGTGGCAACGGACGATGGATTCCCATCTGTATGGGCAGAGCCAGAAACCCAGCACCCATGATGTCATGGGCTATACCGGCCCCTCTAGCCGAGCGCGCCTCTTGCCACTGGATTTCAGAGTACGCCGTTGCCATGCCATTGACTTGATGCCGGTCAGCCAACGCTGCGATATCTCCGCTACGCGCCCAGTTAGCTGGTCCGCGCCTCCCCGGTTCCACAGCGGGGTATGCGAACCAAATGCTCTCGCATCCACCTGACGTTGAATCGCGGGTAACAACATGTCAGAAAATCGCCAAACGCGCCGCAGACGGCACTTAACGTGGCAGTTCACAGAATCCGTGGAGCAACGCACATCGGCGTACGAACGCGATCCCGTTAAGTCACAGCTACGCTTACCCACCTCTACTGCCTTTACGGCTGCCTAGAATCAACAGCATAGTTGCCACGGAGAATGCTGCACCGGCATAGAACGTGAACTCCGCACCTAGTCTGTCCCAGAGCCAACCGGCGAGCGCACTTGCAACCAGCAGGGCCAGACCACTGGCAAGATTGAAAACACCGAATGCAGTTCCGCGCAGTTCCACTGGCGCCGCATCAGCCACCATCGTTGCGAGCAGGCCTTGTGTCATGCCCATATGCAGGCCCCAAATCGCGACCCCGAAGAGCGTAACTGCCCAATGCGAGCCGGTCGCCAATACGATATCCGCGAGAATCAAAACTAGTAATCCCCAGACCAGAAGCTTCTTATGACTTAGTTCATCCGACAGCTTTCCGAATGGGTAGGCTGAGAGCGAATAGACAAGATTCATGGCCACAAGAACCAGTGGTGCCAAGAATAGTGGCAGGCCCAACTGCTGAGCCCGTAGCACGAGGAAGGCTTCGCTGAATCGAGCCAATGTAAAGAAGGCACCGATGATAACCACGAACCAATAGGCTGCGTTCAGGCGCGCAAGGTTCGTGCGCTTGATAGGGCTCGCCCTCCTTGCGCCTTGGCGCGCCTCTGGCTCGCGTACGCCGAACACCAGCAGTGCAACCGACAGGGCGCCGGGGATGACCGCTACCCAAAAGATAGCCCTGAAGTTGTTCGCCCACAGCAACATCAGCCCGATGGCAATGAGAGGCCCCAGGAACGCTCCTACGGTATCGAGCGCCTGCCGTAGGCCAAAAGCGGCGCCGCGCAAGTGAGTTGGAACGATGTCAGCCACGAGCGCATCGCGCGGTGCGCCGCGAATGCCCTTGCCGATGCGGTCCACCAGTCGCGCGCCGAGCACTGTACCGACACCTGGAGCAATCGCGAACAGAGGTTTGGACAGCGCGCCAAGCGCGTATCCGACGACCGCCAGTCCCTTGCGCTTTCCCAGGTAGTCGCTCAGCGCGCCCGAGAACACTTTCACAATGAGCGCCGTGGCCTCCGCCGCACCTTCAATGAGACCGACAGCCAGAGCGCTGGCGCCGAGGGTGGTCACCATAAAGACTGGCAGCAAGCTGTGAATCATTTCAGACGATACATCCATCAGCAGGCTAACGAAGCCCAGCATCCAGATTCCCGTTGGAATCTGACTCAACGTGCGGGCAGGAGCGGTCATTGCCAATCCCTCTGTTCCAGGCAGAGCCAAGCCGTCATTGAGCTCGGCATTGTTGTCGACCTGCCTTTTGATTTCGTGCTATCGCTCGGATTCGACCACAAGCGGCAAGCTCGCTCTTAATCGCTGGCGACGGGCTGGGTGTACACGAACCGTAATCCCGTTTTTCCGCCTGACATGATGGTATGCAGACTGACTCGGCCACCAAGTCGCCCCGCTGCGCTCCGGACAATCGCCAGCCCAAGCCCACTCCCCGGCTGCCCCGACCCGACGATTCGATAGAACGGGTCAAATACTCGGGCGAGTTCGCACGCGGGTATCCCAGGCCCGGAATCCTCCACCTCAAATATAATTTCGTTACCCTGCTGATAAAGGCAAACATCTACTTTCCCCCCGGACGGGGTATACAAAACTGCATTATCAACGGCATTGCGAACCACAGCACGAAAGTCCTGCTCGTTCCCGCGAATCATCAGCGCCTCGCTAAAATCCATGCCGAGGTCGATACCCTTGTAGTCTGCGAACGGAAACAGCTCGCCAAGAACGTCGATGATCACGGCGCGGGCATCCACGTCGCAGCTGACTGGCGGCGGGCCGGACTCCTGTTCTGCCAAGAGCAATAGCTGCTCAACAAGAGAGCGCATACGTGCGATGCTCTTCCCCAGTGGCGCGAGGCGAGCCAAGACCGCCTCGGTAGCGGCCTCCACAGTCATCGCGTTCTCCAATTGCAGGGTCATCGCGGTAACCGGCGAACGCAGTTCGTGCGCCGCATCGGCTACGAACTTGCGTTGTTGGGCAAGGGCCGACCGCAGTCGGCCAAGCAACCGGTTCGTCGCATTGACGAAGGGAAGCACTTCCAACGGAACGCCGACCGTCGGGAGCGGCGCCAAATCCGGTTCGCCTTTCCTGTCGACATCAGCAGAGAGCTGCTGCACTTTCCGTAGCAGTATTCGGATAAGAATCCCCGCCAAAAGTATCAGGATAGGTATCACGGCCAGCAGCGGAATCAGAGTGCGCAGTGCACTGTCACGCGCAATCTCGTCTCGCGCCGACGTTCGCTGGGCGACGGCCAGGCCGAATTCCGCACTGATCGGCCTGATGTAGATACGCCACGATTCCCCGTGCGAATCAATGGTGTGCAGACCATCGGATAGTTCTCCGGGCAGGGTCAGCGACAGGTCTGGCGTGACCACTCGAGTGGCTAGCTTGGATACCTTCAGCACCCAGATTCGCATCTCCGGCTCCTCGGCCTGGACGAACCCGCCCTGGGAGGAGAGGAACCTGGCATCGCCGGGCGAGACCAGCCAGGCAATTTCCCGCAACTCGTCGTCCTGCAGGTCGCGCGCCTCTTCAAAGGCGAACCAGAACGACGCCGCCGCTGCCACGAGCCCAACGACCAGAATCGTGCCGCATATCGAAACAGACAACATCCATAGGAGTGACCGGTTCACTCCGCCCTTGGCACCATCCATCCCACCCCCCTGATATTCTTGATGACACTCGCATCAAGTTTCTTCCTGACTCCGTGGAGGAGGAACTCTACGGCATTGCTTTCGACTTCCTCGTTCCAGCCGTAGAGGCGCTCTTCGAGTTCACTACGGGAGAGAATGATGCCGGGCCGGAGCAAGAATTCGCGCAAGAGCGCAAATTCGCGAGCCGATAGCTGACGTTGGATGCCCTGATACCAGACCTCGTGACTGGCCTGGTCCAGCAAGAGCGTGCCGTTTCGAAGGATTGGGGAAACCTCTTGGCCTTGCCGTCGCGTGAGTGCGCGGAGTCGGGCCAGCAACTCCCCGATATGAAACGGCTTCACCAGATAGTCATCCGCGCCGAGGTCCAGGCCAGCAATGCGGTCTTCTACCGCGCTGCGTGCCGTGATAACAAGGACCGGCACCGCGTTTCCTTGCCTTCGTGCCTCGCGTAGTACCTCGATGCCATCTTTTCCGGGAAGCCCCAGGTCCAGCAGAACCGCCTCGTAGCGCTGAGCGAATAGAGCCGTAGCGGCCTGACGGCCATCCGTCGTCCAGTCCACCGCATATCCCGCGTCCCTGAGAGTCTGGCATATGGCCTCCCCGATAAGGGAGTCATCTTCCACCAGTAGCGTTCGCATCCGCTCCCCAATTCAGTTGGTTGTCCATGCTTGCCCATGCCAGCCCGCGCGCAGCGTGTCAGTGAAGACTTAGCGGAGCCTTAGCGGCGATTGCCGCATAAGTCACTTTGAAATGAATCTGCTAAGTACCCGCTAATTTTCGCCGCCTATCCTCGCCCCCGCCTGTTGCCAATCACTATCCCCAGACCAACAGCCATTCACCCCATGGGGGTCTGAATTGGACTGCGGAATCGACTAGAGGAGCCGAGGAATGAATGTCGCAAATGCCACGCTGACGGCAAGACCGGGCTGGATGCCCCGGATTCTAGCCTCGTCTCGGGCATGGCTCCTCGTTGTCTGCTGCGCGACCCTGTCAGCTTGCGCGTTCGACCACTATGACGCACGCCCAATCTCTGCCAGCGCGATCGTCGACACGATTAACGAGCGTTCGCTTGCCTCGGCGGACTTGCGCGACTTCATCGAGCGGCATGCCATGCGCGCAAGCTCGGACTGGCCACCAACCCGCTGGAACCTGGATACGCTAACCCTTGCCGCCCTTTACTACAACGCGGACCTGGACACAGCGCGCGCCAGGCTGGCGACCGCGCAAGCCAGCATAAAGACCGCCGCGCAGCGCCCGAATCCGTCCCTGCAGTTGCCGTTTCAACGCACCCTGAATCCCAAGGGCGGAGACTCGCCATGGACACTCGGTATTGCGCTAGACATCCCGATTCAGACTGCCGGCAAGCGCGGCTACCGCATCGACCAGGCTACCCATTTCGCCAGTGCGGCGCGCCTGGATGTCGCCAATATTGCCTGGAGCGTGCGAAGCCAGCTACGGACACAGCTATTGAATCTGTGGTCTGCTAATGCGCGCACGGATCTCCTCAAGCAGCAGTTGGAGCTGGACCAACGCATGAATACGATGCTGGAGAAACGCGTCCTCCTCGGCGACGCTTCGGCATGGGAGCTGAATCAGCAGCGCCTGGCTCTCATCCAGGCGCAGGCGGACTTGCTGAATGCGCAGCGCCAGACGTCAGCCGCCAGAGTCCTGATTGCCAATGTGCTTGGGCTACGGTCCGGCGCGCTCGATGGCCTGGATATTGACCTTACGGATTTCGGACGACCTTATGCCTCGCTTCCGGCCCCGGAAATCCGGCTACAGGCCCTGTTGAACCGGGCCGATGTGCTGTCCGGCCTAGCGCAATATGAAGCCAGTCAAGCCGCGTTGCAGTTGGAGGTCGCCAAGCAATATCCGGACATTCATCTTGGCCCGGGCTATACCTTTGACCAGGGCTTGCACAAGCTTGGCCTTGACTTTACCAATCTCGTGCTGCCAATCTTCCATCGCAACGAAGGGCCAATCGCGGAGGCACGGGCCCGGCGACTGGAGGCGGAGGCCCAGGTCAGGCGGCTCGAAGCCCAGGCGCTGGGTGAAACCGATGGCGCCATCACCGCGTATCAAGCCACGCGAAGCATCGTGAAACGGAATGAGGAGCAGGTCAGCATGCAAGGCCGCCAGTTCCTGGCAGCCCGACGTTCCTTCGAAGTGGGACAAACCGACCGGATGGCGTTGACGCTTGCCGAACGGACCGAGCTTGCGGCGCGACTTGCGCTGCAAGATGCCGAATTCCAGATGCAGCAGGCCATCGGTCGGTTGGAAGATGCCATCCAGCGCCCACTCTCCGACCCCGATGCGGGCGCCAATCCGAGCAACTGGGTCAAATGACTATGAAAAGAAAAACGATACTCAAGGGCATCCTGCTCTTGTCGCCAGCGATTCTGGCCGCGCTCGTGCTTGGCGGATTCCTGCTGAGCAAGGGCGAGCAGGACAAGGAAGCCGAACGCGAGGCGCCGGTCTCAAGCTCGGTCCGCATCACGGTGGCGGATGGCTTCACTACGCTGATGGTCGACACCGCCATGCAAGCGCGCAGCGGCTTCCAGGTGGATGCGCTGGCGCCCGCAAGCGCTACGACCGGCCCCGCCGCCTATGGCATCGTTCTCGACCTGCAACCCCTCGTCGAACTGGCGAGCCGCTATGCCTCCGGCGTTGCGGACCTGAACGCCACCCAAGCAGCGCTCGACGCGTCGCGCGCAGACTATGAGCGACTCCAGACCCTCAACGCAGACGCAAGCAATGTGTCGCTCAAGACAGTGCAAGCAGCGCGCGCAGTGCTTGCTTCGGCGACGGCAAAGGTCAATGCGGCACGCGTGGGCGTCGCCGCCATTGCCAGCGCAGCCAGGCAACAGTTCGGACCGGCACTGTCGGCCTGGGCGTCGACACCGGAATCTCCCGAGCTTGTCCCCTTCGTGGCACGCCGCGAAGTGTTGCTGCGGGTTGTCCTGCCGGCCGAGCCATCGGTAACAGCCCCCGCACTCCTGAAGGTGACGACGGATGGCATCCCCGCGTTCGACGCCCGCCTGGTTTCGCCGTCGCCCCAGGTCGACCCCGGTATCCAGGGACAAGCCTACTTCTATCGCGCCGCGGTATCGCTGGCTACCGGCATGCGCGTGACCGCACACATCCCGGTGTCGTCGGGACAAAAGAACGGCCTGCTGGTGCCCGCCGGCGCCGTGGTCTGGTATGGCGGTCAACCCTGGTCCTACGTCCAGTCCGACAGCACACACTTCCAGCGCCGGCCCGTCGACCCGCGCTCGCCTCAAGATGGGGACTTTGTCGTCACCGAAGGATTCAAGCCCGCCGAACGGGTCGTGGTGCGGGGCGCACAGCTATTGCTTTCCGAAGAATCCCGAGCGCAGCTGGCCGGCCAGCAAGGCAACGACGCACGCTGACCTGACATGCTGACTTCCATTGTTGATTTCTCTGTCCGCCTGCGCGGCGTCATCTTTGCGCTCGCCTGCCTGCTGCTCGGCTACGGCACCTATGCTTTGCTCCAGAGCAAGCTCGACGTCTTTCCGGAATTCACACCGCCCCTTGTTACCGTCCAGACTGAAGCCCCTGGGCTCTCCGCAGAGCAGGTCGAACTGCTGGTCACCCAGCGCGTGGAGAACGCCTTGGGCGGCTCGATTGGGCTCGAATCCATGCGGTCCCAATCGATACAGGGGGTATCGGTCGTTACCCTCACGTTCAACGGCCAGACCGATATCCGCCGCGCCCGGCAGTTGGTGGCGGAGCATCTGGCAACCCTCACGGGCGAGCTGCCAGCGGGAGTACGCGCGCCGAAAATGACCCCACTGAGCTCGGCGACCAGCATTGTGCTTGGGATAGGGCTGACGTCGGACACGCGTTCGCCGATGGAGCTGCGCACTTTCGCCGAATGGACGCTAAAACCCCGGCTACTGAGTCGTGCCGGGGTCTCGGACGTGAGCATCTATGGCGGCGAAATCAAGCAATACCAGGTCCAGGTCGACCCGCAAAAGCTGGTTCGCCTTGGCCTATCGCTGCACGACGTGGTCAGCGCGACGCAACGCGCAACAGGCATCCGTGGTGCGGGCGTGCTCGAAACCCCGAACCAGCGCATCGTGCTCAACACCGTCGGCCAGACCACAACCGCCGAGCAGTTGGGCCAGGTTGTCGTGCTACAGAAGAACGGCGCCTTGGTCCGGCTCGCGGATGTCGGCAAGGTCGTACTTGGCCAGGAATTGCCGGTCAGCGGCGCCAACGTCCAGGGCAAGCCGGGCGTCGTGCTGATGGTCAGCAACCAGTTCGGCGCGGATACCGTGTCGGTGACCCGGAACGTCGAGGCAGCGCTGGCAGCCTTGCAACCAATGCTGGCGGCCAACGGTATCCAACTGCACGCCGACATCTTCAGGCCCGCCAATTTCATCGTCGCCTCGACCGACCACTTGCGCACGGCGCTGGTTGTGGGGGCGGCGCTGGTGGTCAGCGTCCTGTTCCTCTTCCTCTTCAACGTACGCACCGCCTTCATCTCAGCCACCGCCATCCCGCTCTCGCTGCTGGCCGCCGTCATGGTATTGCATCACTTTGGCGTCGCGCTGAATACGATGACGCTGGGCGGCTTGGCCATCGCCCTTGGCGAGATGGTGGACGATGCCATTATCGACGTCGAGAACATTTACCGTCGCTTGCGCGAAAACCGCCTCTTAGCGATGCCGCTGCCCGCCATCACGGTGGTTGTCAAGGCATCCACCGAGGTGCGAGGCGCGGTGATATATGCAACATTTACCGTCGCCGCAGTCTTCCTGCCGGTGCTGAGCTTGTCCGGCGTTGCCGGCAAACTGTTCGCGCCGCTGGGGATGGCCTATATCCTAGCCATCCTGTCATCGCTAGTGGTCGCACTCACGCTGACCCCGGCGCTGTGTTATGCATTGCTGGCCAACCGTATCAGCGACGCGGAGGAGCCGCGCGTCTACCAGTGGCTCAAGGCCCGTTACGCAGCCATTCTCACCCATGTTGAGCAGCGCTGGATTGCCGTCGTCGTGGCGTTTGCCGGCCTGGTGCTGGCTACCCTGGCAACGCTACCCTTCTTCAGCACGGCGTTTCTGCCGGAGCTGCGCGAAGGGCATTTCATCGCCCACATGCAGGCGGCACCGGGCACGTCGTTGCAAGAATCCCTGCGTATCGGGGAACGCGTCAGCCACGCGCTACTGGAGGTGCCGAACATACGGAGCGTGGCACAACGGGTTGGACGAACCGCGCGCGGCATCGATGTCTTCGGCCCGCAATATAGCGAGTTCGAAATCGACCTGAAGCCTGGCTTAGACGCGGAGGCACAGGAACAGACGCTGGCCGATTTGCGCGACAAGATGGCGGGCTTTCCCGGCTTGACCTTTGCGACCGAAACCTTCTTGACCGAACGGGTCCAGGAAACCATTTCCGGCTACACGGCACCGGTCATCGTCAACGTGTTCGGCAATGACCTCGATATCCTGGACGGCCTGGCGCGGCAGGTGTCGCGCACGCTCAGTGCCATTCCGGGGGCGGCCGGAGTGACGGTACAGTCGCCTCCCGAAATCCCGCAGCTAACCATCCGTCTGCGGCAAGACCAGCTGACCCGCTGGGGCTTTGCACCGCTGGACGTGATGGAAGCCATTCAGACCGCTTACCAGAGCGCCGAAGTCGCCCAAGTCTATGAGGCAAACGCCGTGTTCAATGTGGCGGTGGTGCTCGGCAGCGCATCGCGTCGCAGTCCGGCGCAGGTGGGCGAGTTGCCGCTGCGCAATGCCGACGGCGTCATGGTGCCGCTAAGCCGCCTTGCGGACATCACGCAAACGACAGGCCGCTACCTCATTCTGCACGAGGGCGGCCAACGGTTGCAGACCGTGACTGCGCATCTCAACGGTCCTTCGCTCGGTCAGTTTGTCAGTGAGGCCCAACGTCGCATTGCCGCTGACGTGAAGTTTCCGAAGGGCTACTACTTCGCCCTATCGGGCGAGGCGCAGGCCCAGGCGCAAGCACAGCGGGACTTGCTGGTCTATTTCGCCATTGCGGCCGCCGGCATCGGCCTGCTTGTCTACCTGGCATTGCGCAGTTGGCGCAGCCTGGTCCTGGTCATGGCAAATCTGCCGTTCGCGCTGGTGGGCGGCGCGCTTACGGTGTTTGCCACGGGCGGACTGCTGTCGCTAGGGTCGATGGTCGGCTTTGTGACCCTGTTCGGCATCACGTTGCGCAACTCCATCATGCTCATCTCCCACTACCAGCATCTGGTGCAGGTCGAGGGCCACGCGTGGAATTTGGAGACGGCAACCCTGGGAGCGACCGAGCGGCTGGCCCCCATTATGATGACAGCGCTCGTTACCGGGCTGGGCCTGTTGCCACTGGCGCTCCAGTCCGGCGAGCCGGGCAACGAGGTGGAAGGGCCGATGGCGATTGTCATTCTGGGCGGCCTCTTCACATCGACCGTACTGAATCTCTTGGTACTGCCTACCTTGGCGCTGCGCTTCGGCAAATTTGACCGCGGAGCAAGCGAGAATGCAGGCCATTGATTCCAGCTTGCCCCACCCATTGGAAGCCGTTACTCACTTGGTTACCCAAATGCATGTGCACTTTCTCAGCCTCCACCACCGACATAGCCATTGACTACGTAGCACCGGTCATCGAGAGCCGTCACGCTGTCGAATTTCGTCCAGACTCCGACGGTCCTGGGCCCGCCAATATCGCGGTCCACCGTTTCGATGTACGGTTTGCTGTTGAAGAGCACGCGGACGTGCGTTCCGCCAGACTCGGCGCGGCGAGCTTGCCAGACAATGTCGGCAACGCATTAGGCTGAGCCAGTTACGGTCCTCCGGACGCGATGGGTCATGTCCGCGCGCGCTGTCACCCTATTGTAATTTTTGGTGAGGGTGTCTGTGGTGGATGTCCGGGAAATGGGCATGTGTGTGCGTAATCGGCGCATGCCGATGAGGGTGCGTGTGCGGCTCCTGTCCGTCCCAGTCGAATTCGTGGACGTGTGATGATGCTCGTCGTGCCGGTGCCGGTGGGTATGCTCCTGCGCCTCATGGGTGTGCTCGTGCCGTTCGCGCAAATGCAGCCATACACCTAACGCCATCAGAACGAAAGCTAACCAGAACAGGATGTTGGGCATCTGTGGCCAGAGTGCAAGTGAGATGATGACGCCAAAGAGCGGTGCCACCGAGAAGTACGCGCCGGTTCTGGCCGTACCCAGATGGCGTAGCGCCACCACGAAGAGCGCAAGACTCAACCCATTGCCTGCGAAGCCCACTACCATTGCCGACACGAGAAGTACTGCGCCCGGCAACTTGACACCGGCAATCAGCGCAAACGCGGTGTTACACACGCCGGCAACGAGCCCCTTGAAGCAGACAATCAAGACGGCGTCGTTGGACGACACCTTTCGCGTCAGGTTGTTATCTACGGCCCAGCAGATGCAGGCCGCAGCTATCAGCAGTGCACCTGGCGACAGTGCCGCACCCGCTGGCTGCCAGGAAAGCAAGACCCCGCCGGCCACGATGGCGACCATGCCTAGGACAATTTTCCTGTCTGCGTTCTCCTTGAGGACCATCCAGGCAATGAGCGCCGTGAACACGCCCTCGATGTTCAGAAGCAGCGATGCCGAGGCCGCGTCGGTCGCGACCAGGCCCGTCATAAGAAATGCCGGTCCCGCAACCCCTCCAGCCAGAATTGCGCCGAACAGCCACGGGAGTTCATGCCTGGGAATTGTCGCCTGGTGTTCGGCTTGCCCGCGAGCTTTTCCGGCCAGGCGCCTTAGTACCAACAGCAAGCCCAGACCAAAGCCGCTACCCAGGTAGAGCAGGCCTGCAAGTAGCAATGGCGGAATGGACCCTGTAAGGGCTTTCGCAAGAGGGGTGCTTGCGCCAAAGAGTATCGCGGCGATAAGGGCCGGGGCGGCTGCTCGGACAGACATGTTTGCAAGGTCGAGGGATTCAACGGTTACCAAATCTTCGCGGCGACTGCGGCCAGAGGGCGACTGGAGGCAACGCCAGCGTACCTTGGCGAACCGTGAGGCGAGCTTGGCAAAAACAAGATTGTCACTAGCAGCTAGGCAGGGCGCGAGTGGGGAAAACGGCACCGCGAGTGGTCTCACAATCGCTTACAAGCCGATTGCGTGTTCGATGATAGGCTCACCACCATGACAGCCGACGGCGGTGCATGACCATCGCGCTGCTAAGTGAAGAAGAAGAAGAAGAAGAAGACAGACATATGACTTCAACATTACTAGCGCGTGCCGCAGGCTTCTCTTAGCCTAAGGAAGCGCAAGATGGAGACCCTTCCTCATGTTGACCGACGTTCAACTACGTTCGGCGTCGCACTCAGACTTGCAGCAAATTGTTGCATTGCTCGAGCGCTGCAGGCTACCTGCCGCAGATGTTGTCCAAATTATCGAGAACTTCCATATTGCGCTGTGTGATGGCCGCATAGTTGGCTGCGCAGCGACAGAGCACCATGGCACGTCCATCCTCATCCGCTCGGTAGCGGTTGAACCTGCATACCGCGAAAGAGGCATCGCTAGCAGATTGGTCGAAGCGCTCCTGATGCGGGCACGAGGTACAGAGGTGCGAGACGCCTACCTCCTGTCTACTGTAGCCCCAGCTTATTTCGCGCGCTGGGGATTCTCCGTTATCCCTGCTGAAGAAGCACCACCGGAAGTCACGGCTTCAAGCGCATTTCAACGGGCCACGCAAACGTCTGCTCGCTGCATGCGATGCGAGTTGCGCTAGCTCAGAGAAAGCCGATAGACGGCCACGTTACCTCACGATGGCGGCGTGTGTGTATCTGCGGGCACATCAGCTTCCGGCACCGCCGTCTTGTTACAGGTAGTAACCCCTGTATAAACCCACAAATACGGTCCCGCCGATTGGCAGCCTAGAGTGCCAGTAGAAACGTGCGGAGCATCATCATGCAAAAAGCCTTGGTCATTTGCCTATTGGCTGCAGGTGCCACCCTGACCTCCGGCGTCGCTGAGGCGCGCGTGGATGTGGGAATTGGGATTGGCCTTCCCGGGCCAGCGTACGTGGTTCCACCGCCTCCCGCCTATTACCCGCCGCCTCCCGTCTACTACGAGCAGGCGCCGGTTTATGTCCAACCGCCGCCGGTTGTCGTTGCGCCCGGCTATTACGACGATTGGCGAGCCCGTGCATGGGAACAACAGCAGTGGCGCGAAAGACGCTGGCGCGAACACGAGTGGCGCATGCACCATCGGGGTGGTCCACACTGGCGAGGCGATGAAGATGATTGAGCCAGGCGCAAACGTGCGCTCCGATGATGCGAGTTCACAAGCGAACATCATCCAAAGGACAAGGTTGCGTCCATAGAATTGCGACCACGAAAAACCAGGAGAAATCGGGAATGAAGCACCGTGCAATCGGTGGGGCCATTGTCGGCACGCTATTCTGCGTCGTCTCGTCCGCCTTTGCCGCAGCGAATGTCGATATCGGCGTTGGCGTTCCTGGCGTCGCACATGCGGAACCCACCCCGGTCTATGTTGCGCCCCGGCCTGTCTATGTTGTTGTTCCAAGCTCTCGATACTCACCCTATAGGGGTGAAAGCGAACAACGGGAGGAATACTGGCGTGAACGGAGGTGGCGCGAACAGGAAGAGCATAGTGACCAAGGCCACCGCAGCCGTGAAGAACACAGCCAACACGGGCACGCAGGCTGACACGGTCCTGCAATCGGAAGAGCTCTCGAGGCTTTCACGCGGGGCAATGTGGCAAGCTTCCCACCACGAGAAAACGACCGAAGTAGTACTGAACTGGCCGTCGTCAGCGTACCCGCGATTTAACTCGCAAGCATGACCGACATCGAGCACGGTGTTAGAGCATAGAGAAAAGCCGGCGTGTTGCCGGCCTTTCACGCAGATGGGAGATTATTTTCCGGCTTCCGCTTCGCACTTTTTCATAAACGACGCCTTTGCAGCTCCAGCAAGTGGCTTACCGTTCTTCCCGACTGCCTTGGCTTCGCAGGTGGCTGACGCGTTGCCTTTGTTGCCACTTTCGCACTTCTTGATTGAGGAAGCCTTAGCGGCTCCTGCTAGCGGTTTGCCATTTTTGTCAACCGCCTGCGCTTCGCAATTCGAGGAAGCAGCCGGAGTTACAGCAGCGGGCGCTGCAGGCTTGGTGGCGGCCGCTGGTGCAGCAGTTTGTGCGTACGCAAAACCTACCGAAAAAAGCGCTGCAGCGGCAAGCGCACAGAATCTTTTCATCACGATACCCCTCCTCAGAATATAAGGCACACTGCCTCGCCCTTATAAACGATTCTGCGGCAACATCGTTGACGTTACTTGTTCCTCATATGAAAGTACTCCTCGCCAAAAAACCGCATTACCCACGCACCTCACCGTCAGCAGATGATTGCGTTACATTTTTTTACAGTTGACGCGCAAGGGTTCCCGGCGCGAGCCGGCACAATAACTCCCGTTTTTTGATAGGGAACAAATGAGACAACTTCCATTCTTTGGGGTGCTGGCCGGCACACTGCTCGCAATTGCATCGACTGCCCAGGCACACGTGAATGTCGACGTTGGCATTGGGGTCCCGGGTGTAATCTATGCTGAACCTGCTCCGGTCTATGTCGCTCCGCCTGTTTATGTTGCACCGCAGCGGGTGTATGTCCCTCGACCGGTTGTCGTAGCGCCAGCTCCCGTGTATGCCCCTTACTGGCGGGGACGCGATGATGACGACGACCAGGGCGAGCGGAGGTGGCGCGGGCGTGGCCACGGGGAGCACGGTGAACATGGTGAACACGGCCACCATGGACACGACGACTAGTAATGGGCAATCGCGGACACCCACGGCACCACACCGTGTTCGCCAATCCGGGGAAATTATGACAGCAGCAGAGCGGGTCAAACATATTCTGACTAGGTTCGATTGTCTGGCATCCCAAGCTGGGAGCATTGAGACGAAGCTCCTGATTGAAGCGCTAAAACTGCATTCCGAATTGGTGAACCTGAGGCTGGCTGAGATTGAGCAACAGTTACCCGATGCCAACAGGGCCCAAGAAGATTGAGGAAGTAGCTCGCATTGCGCGAACCGCCGGGGCATCTTGAACGCTCAGCAGCGACAACCCTGACGCTGCGTTGGTAGCAACCAGTCCCATCACCTGCAGGCCGACCAGCCATGGCGTCCGTGTCTATTTCGCCCAATTGTTACGGGAACCCGTGCATATGCATCGCTGCACGCCCGGCACGAAGGATCGCCAATGTACACATGTTAATATTTTCCCTCTACGGGACGGGGGAAAGATGGAGTGCACCAAGCGAGTTGGGTATCACGACTTCAAAGCCTACGCGGAACAGCTCGCAAGCGGGAAGTATCAAGGCTTCGTGCACGTAAGACACCACAAGCTCGTCGGGACCGTGCAGACGGTATTCAGTGCTGGGCGCCCCGTGATGGATGAAGCTGAGGCGTTTGCAAACGCGGAAGCGCGTATGGCCGATTTGATTCGCCTGGTTACAGCCTGACGGCCTCCGCGTAGCTCTGGGGAAAGTGGAATGGAAGCAGCGGCCTGCTAAACGGACTTGCATCTGATTTCAGGTCTCTTCACTATGGAAGATGAGGAATATCGTCAAGATTTGCCGAGTACGTTTCCCGCCTTTCTCCATGGCTCGTTGCCACGTTTTCTCGATGAAGCTAGCGTGCCGTAGCCAGTTCGCTTCCAGTCCTAGGATGAAGTTGAGGACGCGGATGTCATTGCGTACCGGCTCGGATAGCGCAAGCTTGCCGTAACGAACATAGAGGCCCCACGCCTGAGCCAGCCAGGTCGGAGTGAGCGGCAACTCGATGAGAACGTTTCCGATGCAAGCGGAAACGTTCTCATCGAGTCCCGGGTTCAGTTGCGCCATGCGGTCGTGTAACCGTTCAACATTGAGAACGTCGAGCCGCCCTATGCCGATAAGCAAGCGTTCAACCACTGAACTTGAAAGCATGGGCATCAATTGCACGACGGAGAGAGCCGGCTGGAAGCAAGTAGGCGCAATACCACCGTACAGACGGCGGTGACAGGCCGAGCGGAGGACAAATACGGGCGCGAACATAACAATTCTTCTGCCGAGACACTAGAGTTCCACCTTCAGGAATCGTGTACCGTTGATATTCGTGGCCAAAAACTCCGGAGAAGCCCGTAATTCCGTTGGTAATGCAGCAAGCTCGACTGGCGCGAATCCAAGACGGGAAAAATAGCCAGCAGCTGTATCCGTACTGACTACCAGGGACTCAATGCCACGTAGTCGGACATCCGAGACCAGCGCCGAGAGCAGTAGCCCAGCCAAGCCCGCACGCCTTGCACGTCTTGCTGCGGCGAGTCCCCTTACTTGAGCGACGTTGCCACCGAACTCCTCGATGCCGGCGCACCCAAGAAGGCCCTGCCTGTCTCTGCTGACATGAAAATGCACCGTTTGGCTGCGTATTCCGCCAGAGGGCAGCGAGCAAGACTGGCGTAGCGCCTCCACGTCGGATAGGTCGGCATTGGTTGCATGACGGGGGCGCATGTTGCTACTCGGGAATCTAATAACGATGAGAGAGCAGGAAGCGAGTGCTGCGGTCTGCGTTTGTGAGCTGCCAGGGAGCTACTTCACTTCGCGGAGGGTCGGCAGCCGAGGCTTGTCCTCTTGCTAAGCCGACGTGTCGTGCTGGCAATGGGCGGCCAGGCCGGCGGTTAGGTTCTCGATAGCGGGCGCCAGTTGGGACGCAGAAAACCCGGCCTTGGCGAGCACGCGTAGCCCAGCGATAGTAGTCACAATCGCGAGCGCGCTCTCAGCCGGCTCAATCTCCGATTTGAACGCCCCAGACAACTGCCCCGAAATCACGAGCAACTCAAATGAATCCAGGATTGATTGAAAGCCGGAGCGAACCAATTGTTGCACCCCGCCGTCATGTAAGCCGAGCTCTGAGGACATATTCACGAGAAGACATCCTCTGCCTCCATCATTGTCTTGCGCAATATTTAGCAGCAGAGCGCGCAACTCTTTTAGCGGGTGGTCGGAACCGGCTGTCTGCCGGATGGCTGCGACTCTTGTGTCGGTGTATGCAATGACGGATTCGATGAGAAGGTCTCGTTTCGAACCAGCCGTATTGTAGAGAGAAGACTTCGACACCCCCATTTCTTCCGCGAGGATGTTTGTCGAAAGCGATTCGTACCCGTAATGCCAGAAGGCATCGACGGCCCGCATCAGCACTTGGTCTCTGTCGAACTCCATTGGCCGCGCTGCCATTTTCCGCTCGCAATATATTTTGGACCGACTATATCAAGAAAAAAGGCCGGCATATCTGCCGGCCAAGCGTCCTTGCACCCAGTGAACAAGGCAAGGTCGATATGACTTTTCTCCAGCGCGCCACAACAGCGCGCCGGTCGGTGTCGCGAGCGACATTAGAAGCGGTGACGCACGCCAACCATGGCGCCGGTCTGGTTCTGACCCGGCAGCGTGTTCTGCGTGCTGGTCACGCCATACTGCGCGTTGCCGTGGTTCTTCACATAACCGAGCAGCAGGTAGGCATCGGTGCGTTTGGACAAGGCGTAGTCGGCATTCAGCACGAACATCAGCGAGTCCTTGTTGTCGGTGCGGGCATCGGTGTAGTAAGTCGCTCCGGTCACGCTGAAGGCCGGGGTGAACTTGTACAGTGCGCCGAGCCAGTACAGGTTGTCATGGCGGGCAGCGACAACGCCCGTCGAAGCGGCATTGAGTTCATCGCGCAGCCAGCGGTAACCGCCAAACAGCTTGGCATTGCCGAGAACGTACGACGCACCAACAGCGATGCGCTTGGCGGTGGCGTCAGCCGCAGCGATGCTGCTGCCTTGGTACTGGTCGTAGGCAACACCCACCGAGAACGGGCCAGTCGCGTACGCCAAGCCACCGCCGAAGTTCTTGCCAACCTTGAATTGCCCTGGCACTTCGCTACCGTTGGCGATATTGCTGTCGCGGCCGGTGCTGTAGAAGCCCGTGGCGGTCAGGCCACCGAACGTGCCGGTGTACTTGATGGCATTATCGGCGCGACCGTTAAAGCCATTGGTGTCGACGGCGTTGAGCGAGTAGCTGTTACCGACTGCCATCGGGTCGTATTCGCCAAACAGCTGGAACAGGGCGTTTTGCTGGCGACCCAGCGTGACCGCACCGAAGTCGCCTTGCAGGCCAACATAGGACTGGCGACCGAACAGGCGGTTACCTTGCGCCGACGTTCCGGTATCGATATTGAAGCCGCTTTCCAGTACGAAGATACCCTTCAGGCCGCCGCCGAGGTCCTCCACGCCACGGATGCCCCAGCGCGAGCCGGAGAGACCGCCGGACGTCACGCCAAACAACGAGCCGCCCTGGCCCGGGACGCTTTGCACGTGGCTCTGGTAGCTGACGCCGGCATCGGCAATGCCATAGAGCGTCACGCTGGAGGATTGGGCGAATGCGGCGCCGGATGCGCTGCATGCTGCGGCTGCGGCCGTCAACGCGAGGAGAGTTTTTTTCACTGTCAATTCTCGGTTACTGTTTGAGCAAGTAGGCTTCTGCACTGGAACGACTGAGTCATGCCTACCGTTGAAGAGGCCGAATGATGAGACATTTATGTGACACTAATAAGTAAACGGTTGCGCAATTACAACACGAATTATTTACCAAATAGCAACAATCAGATTCCATGACGTGCATATGTCAAGGCATCGCCCCTCAGGCACGGTGTCGCATAGTCACCATCTTGTGGAGAGCAGGCCTGACCAAAGACATTGCCCCCAAAAGTACGCTTACACCACTTGACATCCCAGTCAGGTGGCCCCGGCAGACAACCCGGACAGAATCCGGGCTGTCAGTGTCGGCATAACGGTGCACTTAACACCACTGCTCTCCCCCAATGGCCGAGGGAGAGATGGAGACATCAAACGTGTCGGGTATCACGACATCAAAGCCTATGTGGAATAACTCGCGAGCGGGAAGTATCAAGGCTTCGTGCACGTAAAACACCACACGCTTGTGGGGACCGTGCCGACGGTATTTCGAGCGGGCGGCCCGTGATGGATGAAGCGGAGGCCGGTGCAAGGGCCGGAGCACGCATGGCCGAGTTGATTCGCCTCATCGCCTGCTGAAGGCCTTGCATGTTTTGGGACTTGAGGCTCCTGTGGACCAATTGTTGGTCCACAGGAGCTGGCCAAATCTGGAGCTTGATGGCGTGCTCTCAAGTTGGCATCAGTCGATAAGGTGTCTCGGCTGCGCTGAAATTTGTGCCTCTAGCGACGGCCTCAGCAGCAACCTTCACCCGTCTCGAGGTCCAACCCACTAGACGCCTGCACTTACCAGAACCAGACGCCACTGCCGTACAGAATTGCGAGGCGGGAACCACACGCAAGCGGCGACAGGAACACCCCTGGGCTCATAAACACGTCGGAATCCGGCCGGCCGCCTGATTGACATGAATTGACATCGCCTTGTCACATGATGAATTCATGATTTCCGGTTTTTCCAAATGTAGCCCTCCGTGTGACGTCTTGCCACCAGTGGCTCACCGAATGTCGCGATGCGCTTCACCCGCATGGTTTGGGCCGGCCTAGAAATCCTCGTTGTCCGCAACGGCACTGCACCCGTAAGCAATTTCCCCTCAATGGAATCCCATATTCTTGGCCAAGGGCAATCTAGGCGAAACTCATAGGAATCCCGTGCCAGAAAAACACCTTTCCAGGCACTATGACAGCGACCTTGACAAGCTATTGAGTGAGGTCCTGGAGATGGGCGGGCTGGTCGAAGCCCAGCTGCAAATGGCCATTCGCGCGGTGGACACCCTCAGCCTCATCTATGCGGAAGAGGTAATTGCCACAGAATTGCGGGTCAACAGGATGGAAATCGCCCTTGACGCGCACTGCAGTAATCTCATTGCGCGTTGGCAACCCGCAGCGCGAGACTTGCGTTTTCTGATGTCCATCCCCAGAGCCATCTCAAACCTGGAGAGGGTCGGCGATGAGGCTTACAAGATTGCCAAGCGGGCGCACCGCATTATTCATAATGAGTCCAGACCAGCCGTCGAGTTTCCAGAAATACCTCGTGCCGCTGCGCTGGCCCTAACTCTACTTAGCCGCGCATTAGACAACTTCGCAAGGCTTGACGCAGTCTCTGCCGCAGAAGTCGTGCGCGACGACCGTGCCATCGATAACGAGTATCGTGGCTTCGTCGAAACGATTATGAGCTACATGGTAGAAAACTCAAGACTGACTTCCATGTCGCTTGACTACCTTTTCATCGGCAAGGCCCTTGAGAAGGTGGGCGACCATGCCAAGAACATCGCAGAACTAACTATCTACATTGCGAGCGGCACCGACATTCGCCATAGTCCGCAAACGGTCGATGTGCCGGAGAGCAACAAGGAATTTCTCCGGACGACCCTGCCATGAGAAGGATGGCACGCAAGACTGTGCTCGTTATTGATGACGACCCGGCAATCTGCGAGATTATCGCTATCAACCTTCGGGCCGCCGGGCTAATACCACTAAGTGCACACGATTCGCTCGCGGCAAATCGATTAATTTGCGAGGCAAGCCCGGACCTGATACTTCTGGATTGGATGCTCCCCGGCCAGCCCGTCTTATCGTTTGCACGAGAACTACGCAACAACCACCACACCAAGAACACCGGCATCATCATGCTCGCCGCCAGTTCTGAGGAAGCGGATGTCATTGCCGGCTTGGAGGCCGGGGCGGACGACTACGTCACCAAGCCTTTTTCGCCAAGGGAACTGGTCGCGAGAATTCGAACACTGTTGCGCCGACGAGCACCAGAGTGGACCAACGACGTCACGGTCATCGGTCCGTTGACGCTTAACCTGGCGTCCCGTCGGGTCTTCGTGGCAAGCGAAGACACAGAGGAAATTCTGGATTTCGGCCCGACTGAGTTCACGTTGCTGCACTACCTCATGAACCATCCAGAGCGCGTCCACAGCCGCGCTCAACTTCTAGACAGCGTGTGGGGTGACCAGCGTTATGTCGATGACCGGACGGTCGATGTGTACATCAAGCATTTGCGAGCGCGCTTGTCAAAGGTGAATCTGTCGGACCTTATCCAGACCGTTCGAGGTGTGGGCTACCGCCTGACGACCGAAACGTTTCACGAGAGGCGCACACCACGACAACCTATCACCTCAGACCTGCCTGTTTGAACGAATCGAACGGACGCATCGTTGGCCCGGCAAGGTAAGTTCTGCAAGCCCAAGTGCGGCGGCGCGCGCCGTACACATGACAGAGCGCGGACCCCGCCTGAACGCTCAGGGGCATGTCCGGCCATCTCGAGCCCAAGAGGCAACTGTCTCGTACAACCACCACAGAGACTCGCTGATTTCTCAAGTTGCCTCCGAGGCGCCGCTGATTCCGACGCCATGCGCCTCTGGCATAAGGTCGCGAAAGGAGGTTTCCACATGGGCAACCATGGAGGGCGTGGCAATTTCGCGCATGATAACCAGGCAGTCCTCAAACGCCCTAGCTAATGAAGGTGTGTCCGTTGCACTTTTCAGTAGCGCCCGCACAGGATGGTCAGAAGCGCCAAGCATGCGCTCCATTACATCAATAAGGTACAGCCTCGCCAAGGCAAGTGAGCGGCGCTTGCTCTGCTTCAAGGACTCGGCCTTCGGCTTCGTATCGTACGCCGTCGCCGCGTCTGCCCTCGTCTCGTCGGCTGCCTGAACTTGGATTGAAGCGCGACATCTGATATAGCCGTCGCGCACCAGGCCCATCAGGTCATCCACCTTCGCCCCAATCTTCGTGGCATGCGCGAGCAGACTCAATGGCTCGACCTTCGTCCCACCGTCTATCGGAGCGGCTCCCCCAATCCCGTCGGCTGCCCGCTGGCCCTCCACGGAAGGCACCTCTTCCCTAATTGGCCTGATATAGCCGTCGCGCAGCAAGACGTCCAGGTCACCTACGTTCGCACCGATTTGCGCGGCACGCTCTAGCAGCGTCTTGAAGTCCGCTTGACCATCTACCATGATGAGCAGCGTACGGGTGCGTCTTTCAAGAGCAGAGGTCCTGACACCAACCTCTCGCCGACCTGCCTCTGTCTTCTCCAGCACCCGCCCCGCAAACTCCATCGCTCGCCCTCCGTTAACTGCCTAGTAAGCTAGTCTCGTAAAGTTACAAACATTTGAAGGGAACACCCAACTTCGGTGGGGTTTCACAACGAAATATTCACGAGGCGAGGACATTCCAAAGCCTTCCAAATACGTGGATGCCGCGTCACGCGCATAATCTTCCAAGTGATAATTCAAAAAAATGCCGGGGCCAGCACTCTCCTTTCTAGACATCACATATACAATTTCGCATTCTTCTCTGCTTCTAATCAAAATGCTCAAGCACACCGCACTGGCCATACTTATCGTGGCCCTTATCCCTTCGGTTGCTAACTCTTCGGAAATTCACGGTGCAGGCTCAACAGCCGCCGCTCCCGTTTATCGCGTTTGGTCGACCGGATATGCTGCGACTGCCGGCGCTCAACTCAAGTATGAGGCCGTAGGGTCAAGTGAGGGCATCCGGCGCATTCGAGAAGGTCGCGTCGACTTTGGTGCATCCGATGTCCCCCTGTCACCGCAAGAGGCAAGCAAAGCCGGGCTGATTTGCGTTCCGTCCGTGGTGACAGCGGCTGTTCCCGTCGTCAATCTACCATCGGTCCCTCAGGGCCAGTTGAAGCTAACGGGAGACCTGCTGGCGAAAATCTTCCTCGGGAAGCTAGACGCTTGGGATTCACCCGAGATTCGTGCACTCAACCCGGGAATTTCTCTGCCAAAGCTGAAAATTCAACCGGTCGTGCGAACCGATGGGTCGGGAACCACCTATCATTTCAGCGACTACCTGAGCGCGGTGAACGCTGATTGGAAATCCGCCTATGGCGCAAAATCCACTCTCCCGTGGCCCGCAAACTTCTCCGGCGCGAAAGGTAGCGGCGATGTTGTCAAAGCCCTCCAGAGCATTCCCGGTGCAATTGGCTATGTCGACTACAACTATGTTCTAGATGCCAACCTGAATTCTGTCCAACTGCGTAATGCCGCCGGAAATTTTGTCACTGCGAATGTCGGTGGATTCCGCGACGCGATTGTGCACAGCAACTGGAATCGGAAAGGCGACTTCACTACTAGCCTGGTCAATCAACCCGGTGCCGACGCATGGCCAATCACCATGGGGACGTTCATTGTTATTCCTGTTGTCAGTAATGCGGGTGAGCGCACACTGGAGGCAATGAAGTTTCTCACCTGGGGTTATCTCCATGGTGACAAACTAGCTCGCGAAGCGAAATTTGTCCCGCTGCCAGACCGAGTGCAGGCTAATGCGTACCGTGAGTTGGCTCGAGTCACGGATACCACCGGGAAAACAATCGGCCTGCAAAGCATGACCTCACAGACGGTCAAAGCGCCGTAAGCGCTCCAAGGAATCAACGCAGTGTCATTTCTACTTTCAGGACCTCGTTAACGCATGCAGTACACCGTGCGATGTGCAAAGCGCAGTCCAATTTACATACTATCCGCCCGTCTTAGAGGCATTTATCTTCCCCTTTCCAGCATGAAGTTTTTGCGCTGACACGGCCTCTTCACACTGCCGCATCAGTTCCTTCGCTACATCTCGAATATGCGAAATTTTTCCACTACCTGACGCTTCAAACGTAAAAGGCACTTCAGTTGCATACGCGGAAGTCACTCGATAGTTGATATCCATGCTGTCGTGCATATGAAACCATTCGTCGTCGTCAGATATCTTCCGGGACCACTTGGCTCGGAAATAGCCAGAAATCTGCTTAGTCCATGGCTCGCTACCAATTTGCAGCTCTATCAACGCAGGCGGAACATGGGCCCGGCAACTTTCACGAGGTGAAGCCTGATTTTCAGATTCACATTCAGAAAGAGTAGTTCGGAATGCCCGCTCGTATCTCTCCGCAAGATTTCTCGAAAACTCCAGGTCAGAGTACGAAATATGCCCGCGCGCCAAGTCATACTGCAGCGTAAACTCAGTCTCCCTATCCGGATTTGTCGTTGCAACACACGACGGCGCAATAGTCTCCTCGCTCGGAACCGAAATGCCGATTTTCCAACCAGGTATTGCCGAACGCTCCTTGCTAGTACCTCCATCAGCCGAAGGCGGAACCGACTTCTCGCTCTTAATGCATCCAGTCGGACCCAGCAGCATTACAGGCAGAACAAAAATCATCGCCAATGTACGCACTGTCGCCATACCAAATTCCATCAAAAATTGAATACCTATTCTACTGAGGATTCAGTGGCCCCAGCGACGGAAGGGCAGACATTTCTCACGCTCGCTTCTCGAGGCCACCACATGGAAAAAATCGGTCTGCAAAGCATAGTCTCACGGACGAGCAAAGCGCCGTAAGCGCCCCAAGCTCCACAAGCTCCACAAGCTCCACAAGCTCCACAAGCTCCACAAGCCCGCGACAAAACAAAGAGCCATCCGTTCAGGATGGCTCCGACAACCCCCAGCGACAATACGCCCAATGAACACGGCACCTGCAGCCGAACACTCTATGGCGTCCGTGCCGTCCTAAAAAGATGCGTTTATTGGACGTGCAATCAAATCGGCGTATGGCCCACCCCAATGGTCCAAACGCGATGTGCTTTCTCAGAATTCTTTAGCTGCGACTTGATTTGGCGAGATGATAAGGCTCTTATATTGCAGCAATAAGACATTCCTGAAGACAATATTTGCGAAATCGCGTGAACTCAATGGTCGCCCACACGCCTCGACACGCCCTATTAGTGTCTTATACACCATGTCACCGCTAACCTTATAGCCACGCCGAGCGCCAGTGCCCTGCCTGCCCGGACCGGCTAGGCCGGTACAAGAAACCTTGCTCGCGTAACACGGACACGCCATTTGGCGCACATCGGCGGATTGCACGCCTATCGCTCTGGAAAACTCCGCACGCACTAGTAGACTACTAGCTCGGCCGGACACTGAGCTTGAGCCCTCCTTGGGGACGCCGATGGTTAGCTGCACAGAGCCTTCTGAGTTGCGAGCGCAAGCTCACGCACTCACGGTGCTTCCGCACCTAGCATCCACTGATGTAGCGACATTAGAACATTTAGCCTCAGACTTTCTCGTAAGCAATGACCCCGAGGTAAGCCATCAACTACGGGTCGCCCTTCGTAGGCTCCGTGTGCTGCTGTGGGCCTATCAGGACTTGCTGCCAGATGCACTCGCCAAGCATTGGCGACAACAACTTGGGGAGATGGCAGCCCAAATCAGCGCCCCACGGAACTGGGATGTCATCATTGATGAGCTGCTGCGCGCCGCAATCCCGCCAAGCCATCCATCTGTTCTGATATTGCTGGAAACCTTGGAGGGCATCAGGCACAGAGCTCGCGAGGAAAGCCGCAGTGCCTTCAGCCTCACAAAGCCCCGCCTGCTTATTTCCGCCTTCACGGTCGCCCTGGACCAAGTTGCCGGCGCGCGACCCGATAAGTCCGAAACCGTTGGTGAGTTTGCGCGGGCCCGTGTGGAAACGGCATCCCGCCGCCTGAATAGACAGCTGGGCCGTGCCATGGACGGGAGCTTCAGAGAACTCCACCAGACCCGCATCCAAATTAAGCGGCTGCGCTATCTACTTGAATATTTCTCGCCTGTGCTCACGAAGGCAGACCGCAAGCGCATCAGGCGGCTCACGGCGCTTCAGGGCGCCCTGGGCGAGTTGAATGACGTCGTCGTTGCAGCAAGTTATATTTCTGAGTTCCCGACGGAACCCGAGCATGCACCGACGCAGAAACTTTTCCTCCGATGGCTATCGGAGGAAAAGAAGACCAGGCGGCACAAAGCCGTCATCGCGCTTCGACAACTGGTGCGGAAAATGCCGGAAGCTTGAAAGCAAGGACAGGTGGACCCTTGCTCGAACTACAAAAGAGACATAGGGGAGCGATGAGAACCCAAAGCCACGACGAACGAATTGCCAGAATCGCTGAAGAACTTGGCGCCCCCCCTGCATGTAGTGAAGCAAGCCTACCTTGATGCATTGCGCGATTTGAGCGCCGACGCGCGAGTCCACGACTACCTGCATTTCTTCGTGGTGAAGCGTGTCATCACCACGCTCCGTAACCGCCGTACCGAATAGCGAACGCGCGAGATTTGCCGCCTGCAGGTATCGTCACGCACTTCAAACTAAGCCACCTTACTTGGCACAGCCGCTCCCCGCCTTGCCAGGGCGGGCCGCCTTGGCCGGTTCGACGTCGCCAACAACCGCGAGTACTCTTTACTCGGAAAGCTCCCCCAGTAGCCTGACACCTGCTCTCAGCAACTCACTCTTTCTTGCCTGCACCCCAGCGATAGACACCATTCCTTCAGCCCGGTATGTTTCTGGTAATCCGATTCCGGCATCGTGAAACTATCCCGGACAACCTTTGCCCTCTTCGGCTTCTGGTCGGTCAGCGTCACGGTTAATCCACACATTCATTGATATCAGCCTTCTTGCGCCGACGGCGGAAAGGTTGCTCGCTGGACGGTTTCCGGCTGCATCCCGGCGTCGCCTCACGAAGCAGCACACCTGCGGCGGGCAAGCCAGGTACAGACCACGGAAGTCGGCTCGAAAATCTGTTGCATGGCAAAACAAGTTTGCTTCAGCAGGAGGCGATTCTGCTGCACCTCGCGAACGCGTCAGGCCTAATCACCCTCCGGCGACAAGTACTCTGAACTCACATCTTTGGATTTAGTGACGCCATTTTGCGAAGCACAAACCTCCCAAACTAGTTCGGCATCGCTATCGAAGCAAGGCCAGCCAGACAACAGATACTGACGCCCGCTTGCGGTCATCCCTGCCCTTGCTTCGGCATCGAACGAAACGATTGCGGTGCTCACACGGCCCTCGCAGTTCTCGAAGCAATAGCCGACGAAATGACGTTCGCCTCGACTTGTCTCATAGACACGCCAGCGTTCGAGCGTAATGTGCGGTTGGTAATCTACAGGTGCAACAGGCCAGATAGGCATGACGTTATCAAAATCTTTCCAAGAAATGCATTTGCTACCATCGGCGGGCCTAGGGTGGAGCAACTCGTCTCCGACATCGGCGGTGACAGGGCGCCGCTTTCGCGTGACCACGCAGCAGGACCTATGCCGTGTTCAAGTACCGCGTGAGCCGAAAGCGGCACTGCTGGGGCCGTGCAGTTCTGTGTCCACTCAAGCCAGGGCGCCGGACACGAGCGCGCAGATGCGTCAGCTCCAGTCAGGCGCAGCAATTGGTATCAGGTCAATTGTTACGACAGACATAAAAGTTGTCGCCAGACCGCTTCGCTTCACGTTTCGCGGCAGCAGCCAGAGTGGCAATATCGTCGCAACCAATATTTGAACATAGGCCAACCGGGACAACACCTACTGCAATTGTCACAAATCCATAGAAGCGCAAATCTCCATGGCGGTCCTCACTCTGGATGCCACCAGCCTCGATATCGACAGGTGCATAGAGTTGTACTGCGCTCGCGTTGAATCGCTTCATCGCTGTGCGGACGCGTGATTCCCAGTCCTCGGTCTGAAAAAGGATAAGAAAATCGTCCCCTCCCACGTGCCCAAGGAAATCCTTGTGCTGGTCGCACGCCTCGCTCAGAACGCCCGCCGCCAGCTTTAGCATTTCATCCCCCAGCCAGTAGCCATAATGGTCATTGAAGGGCTTGAAGCTGTTGAGGTCGCAATAGCATGCATGAAAGGGGGCACCACTCTCAACCAGTCTTCTGATATGAGCATCGATTGGCATATTGCCCGGCAGGAACGTCAGCGGGTTGGCATATCTCGCCGCCTCGATGCGTACTTCCGTGACGGCGCGCACCAAGTCTTCCCCTGTCGCCAGACCGACATACTGACCCTGCTCGACGATGACCAGCCCATCAGACAGATAGCGTTGGTCCTCGCTAGTCAACAGTTGGGCCAACTGCTCCATCGACGCGTTCTTCTCCACCAGCATTGGAGAAGTGTTTGCGAACTCCATGCAACTCCTCCTGCCAAAGAGTTCCCGATGATAAGGAAGCGCGTAGGCGTCAACAAAAGTCCGCCGATTAATCAGACCGATGGGCCTACCACTCTTCACAATAGCGACAGCATGCAGACTCGGATGCCTCGTCAAGATATTTAGGACATCGTCGTTACGCGTTGCCGGCGCTACGCTTGGTGCGTTTATCAAGAGCCTACTCGCCGAAAACGCGCGAGGTGCCAACTTGACCGCTTCTGGAAACACCGATATCGCATTGGCACCAATGGCGGCCCGTGCTTGCGCCTCAAGCTTTACGCTAGGCTTTGGACTTGGCTTGCCAAGCACGAACCCCTGCGCAAATGTAATGCCAATGTCACGGCAGACCGTCAGGTCTTCCACAGTCTCAAGGCCCTCTGCTATCAATATGGCGTTGCCAGCATTGGCGAGCTCCTGCATACACCGCAGCGCAGCAAGGCGAAAAGGAGATTTTGCGACACCGTTGACGATGGAGCGGTCAATCTTGACGTAATCTGGCCGCAAGGCAATCCAGAGACCGAGATTAGCATTGCCCTGCCCATAGTCATCCAGCGCGAGTTGGGCCCCCGCTTCTCTAAGCACGCGAAGGGAGGATTCCAGGGACTCCAGAGGCTCCGGACTAGTCTGTTCGGTGAGTTCGACGACTATCCGTTCAACGGGAAATCGAACCGCGCCCAAGAATTGGCGAACATCGATTTCGCAACTGACCATCTCGCGGATGGCCTCCGCACTGAAATTGAGAAATAGTTTTCCTGGCAGGCCCGCTCGCGCAAAAGCAGCAATGCATACCCGGGCCGCGAACCGCTCCAGCCGAACCATGCGACCCTCGCGTTGCGCCTGCTCGAAGAGTTCCTGAGGACTCTCTAGAGCCGACCCCACGGGGCCTCGAATCAATGCCTCGTATCCCAGAATCTCTCCCGAGGCAAGGCACCCGATAGGCTGGAAAACCGCTCTTAGCAGCTCCTGCTCTATGCATTCTGCAATGGACATAGTCACGGAAAATACCTAATACACCTACGAATTTCTATCCACCTGAACGCCACCGCAAGTACACCAACACGTACTGACTCCCTGGCCACATCAGAATGGTGTCTGACTGCATGACTCTGACATGTCCGGCGAACTCCCAACTAGGCGCGCGGACGTTAACAGAGAAATATGACATTGCGATGACGAGATGCTTACCAAATGCAGCCACGCCGGCAAGAATGACCGGCGCGTGGAGCGTCCAAGACAAATTTCGGGCTGTGCTGGACGGGCCATACTGATATCGGATGCCCCCGGTAATTGCGGTTTAGATGTATCCCCAACAGCGCAGCCAGCCGTCGAGCCAATCTGAACTAGCCGAGTCGGTCATGCTCGGGTAAGACCAGAGACGTCAAGCTTGAAAGTCGCCACATCGACAGAAAGACCTTCAGCCTGTTGATGCAGCATGCTTGCCGCAGCGGCGACTTGCTCGACCAACGCGGAGTTCTGCTGTGTCGATGCGTCCATCGCATGCACCGCTGTGCTGAGCCTTTGAATCTTGTCCGCCTGACTCTGACTAGTCGCCTGCATCGCGGTAGCGAACGCTACTGTCCGCTCAACCGATTGCCGTACGCCGGCCATTGACACAGTCGCGTCGCGAGCCAGAGCCGCACCTGCATCCACGTCCGCTACGGTTCTTGCGATGACTCCACCAATCTCCTTTGCAGCGGCGGCACAGCGTTGAGCCAGCGTTCGCACTTCCGCAGCAACGACCGCAAAGCCGCGCCCTTGGCTACCTGCCCTGGCAGCCTCCACGGAAGCGTTCAACGCCAGTATGTTCGTCTGAAAAGCGATAGTCTCGATAAGCTGCACAATCTCAGCAACCGAGCGGGAATGGCCATGCAAGTCGGTCATCTTTCCGGCGAGGCGCTCTGTGACCTTGCTTCCATCTGTCGTCGCTTCCAGCATGGCGGCCGCGATTGCGCTGGACTCCTTCGCTTCGGCCCGGGCGTGGTTGACATCTTCAAGCAGCTCTTGCATTGACGTCGCTGCCCGCTCGAGCAAGACAGCCTGCTGCTCAGTGCGCAACGACAAATCTTGATTGCCCGACGATATCTCCTTCGTCGCGACCGAGACCGAGGCTGCGGCATCCTTAATACCAGACAGAATGTTCCTGAGCTCCAACTGCATCTTGGCCAGATTTGCCAGCATGCTGGAGGTATCCCCCTTTCGTACTGCAATGGCCAGGCTGAGGTCACCGGCAGCGATACGGTCGACGACGCGCGTCGCGTCCGCTGGCTCACCACCAAGCTCGGTCCTCACTTGCCGAGCAATGGCATAGGCCATCGCCACCGAGGCAAGCAGGCTGATGGCAAGCAGTCCCACCATGATGAGTTGGGCTGAGCTTTGCGACGCCGAGGCAGAAGCCATCGTAGCCTTCGCCTGTGCCAATTGCTGGTCTTTGAGCTTCCGGACCGTCACCGTGAGGCGTTGCAGTTGCTCCGCAAGGAAATGGCCATCCACGGATACGGTGGCGTCGAACTGGATGGCATCAAGCGGCTGCCGCAGCATCAGCTCGATATAGGCGCTGGCCATCTCCTTCGCCTTCTTGTGTTCGCTGCGCGCGTCTGCAACGACGCTGTTTGTGGTGAGGCGGGTGTCGGCAAGCAGGGTGTCGAGTGTCTTCATCCCATTCAACATCTCCTGTTTTGCGACCTCACGTTCCTCCCCGCTCGTGGCGGCCGTCAATGAGAGTTGGGCACGGGCGGTCTCGGCGATGGCGGATTGCGCTTGCTCCGCAATCAAGGCGCCACCCAGGTCGTTATCGTACAGATGGTCTGTGGTATGCCTGACAAATACGAGGCTTCCTATCCCGGTCACACCGACGGCTGCACCGAATACATAGACAAAAGCGAGCGCGAAGCATAGCCGAGCGATGAGCGACAGTGAGCGGAAGCGGCGCAAAATGGGAAACTGGGTAGGAAGAGACATGCTTGGACCTAATGAGGGGAGTCCGGCCTTTAACGCCATGGCTTCCGCAATCTTTAGGGAGCATCACAAAAGCTTCATAAAACTCCCTCACCCCGAGCATCATTCAAGGCATCCGCCGACGCTGACAGGATGCTGCTGAAAAGAGTTGAAAATAATGATGTGAGTGCGCCCGGCCAAGGAGCATTTTCCGCCCGCAGAAAATTTCACAAAATTGCAACAATTACGCGCTAGGGTGTCCACCCGGCACACAGGTACATGCTCCGTTGGGGGTGACGATTTTTGACACAATCCGTATCGGTGTGCCTCTCTTCCCGCTAACCTCGCCGACATCTAGCCAGCTTCGAAACTGAGACGTCCTCGCGTACATAGCTGGCAATCGTACTTGGCCGCCGTCAACTCCCATGACGGCTGTGGCTGATGACAAATATGGCTCCATCCAGCGCGGCCCGAGTACCCCGAGTACCTTAGCCCTAGCACATTCAGGTACCCACTGGCGCATGTCGCGTGTTATTGGCATTGAGCCCCCTCATTGCGGACGTAGCCTGCAGACCACTTGTGGAATCGGCCTCCCGGCGGCATTGGACTAGGCGATGAATCTCTTTGATGGCAATGGACCGCTCACGGAGCAAATCCCAGGACCAGTTGGCACCTCAAAGGCGACATGCAGCTCGCCTCTATGTCGGAAATTCAAGGCAACGCGTAAGACTGGGCACCTTGCCAACAAGCGTTGGTCATGTTTTGCATGTGTCGTAATCTCACCTCCAACGAGCGTCGGCGGCGGAAACACACTCACCTCAGCAATGGCCCTAAAAGTTGACTAGAGTAATAAACCGTCCCTACCGGCGGCGCACCGCCTCGGAGGTGATGGGCTTGAGGAGAAGCGGATGCACATGGAGCCCTGCCGTCACATCGAATTGATGGCAAAGAGCAGTACAGCGCTTACGCCCGTTGGCCGCCCAAGAAGAAAGTGGGGAACTATGAAAACAGAGGACCAAGACCATCTAGTCGTAAGAATCGCGATGGAGACAGGCTTCCCCGCCGAGGTCGTCCGGGAAACCTACCTCGCTGCTTTCCTAGAACTAAGCGCCGATGCCCGAGTTCACGTCTATCTGCCTTTGTTCGCAGCAAAGCGCGCAATCGCTCGGCTGCGCAATGTCAACGGCGAGTCCGGAATTCAAACACTCTCCTCCGGCTTGACGGCACAAGAGGCCCTTATGGACTTTCAGGCAGAAGTGGAACCTGAGCTCCGTGCGAACCGCCCCGCCGCGAGCGAGGCCGGAGTTGCGAGCCACCACTCTGCTCACGATGGCGCAGCATTGGTACCGAGCGCTATATGTGGGTAGCTCGACGCGCCCTATTGTGTCCGAATCTTATGGCACCGCGCAACGGGCGCGAAATAGTCCGTGTCGACTCCGTGCAGAATCGTTGTGACCGGCACCTTATAATACGGCGAGTCGCTCAGCTTGGTCGCCACGTAACCGCTTACGGCGATAACATGGTGTTCCTAGCCATGCACGCAAGGAATTGCCCACACTGCGACTCTGGTGGTCATTGTGATTGGTGAACACAATGCATGGCCGACGGACTGCAACAAGCCTGGTAAGCATAACAAGCTTATGGTCGGAGGAGCCATTGACATGAATGATGTCGAATCGCCCGAAGCTGAGAAGCCGCCAGAGCACCCACAACTCCTTTAACCAAGCAAGACCCCGTGGCGAGAAGTCAAGGGCCTGCAAGCGAACCAATGCGAGTGAGCCCGCCAGCCGAAATAGCCTGCTCGTGTGAGGAACGGCCAGTGTTATATCGTGGTTCCGCGCCAATTCACCCAACAGGCTCATAACGTAAGTATCGTGGCCTCCGCCATTTCCTCGGTGGAAATTCGTGAGTAGAACTTTCATATCTATTCCGTTGCCCGGTTCCCGACGACATGCAAGTTAGGCGATTATTACGGAAAATGACAAGCCACGTTCACTTGGGCTTACCCCGACAGTGGGGTTGGCGCAGGCAAGCCAGGATTGAGCGCTAATAACGCGCGACCTGCGAAGGAGAGAGCATGAGCAGAGGGAGTGCCAGAGAGACGATGACGACTAAGCGTGGAGTACATCGCCACGGGACCGCAAACACTGCCTCGGCGAACGACCCTCTACGATTTCGATGGCACAGCTGATGTCAACATAGCCCCGTTGCAAGACGAGTAAGGTGTTAAGAATTGATGCCTCAAACGTTGCCCTCCGGATTGCGGAATCGCTGTGGCACTGCGCCTACTCGTCGCCAAAACAAGAAAATCTGATAGGGGCGAACTGGGGAAAGCCAAAAGAGGCAGTTGGCCGATAGCATCTCAATCAAGGCCAGGAAGACCTGTGGTCGCTCTGGACCAAAGAATCCAACGACCCATCCCAATCAGAAAGTTTCGAGTCGACGTCAATTGCAAGCTCTGAGAGCACCTCAAGCGACTCGTTGGAAAGCACGCTGTCGCCCTTGAATCCGAAGAGCACCTCATCTCGCCTCACAAGCAAGTCCCGTATTTCGGTTCTAAAAAGGCGCGTGACCGATTCGATGACGGCATCGACATCCGCATTGCCGGTGTCCAGCACCATGCGGTCCAGCAGTTCAGTCGTTGTTTCGGTGCTGAGCATCAAATCGCCGGTCACCCAGCTGTTGACCATAAAGAGGCTCTTCGGAAGCCCCTTGGCATCGAAGCCGATTGTCAGCAGATGCCTCGTGCTGACCGAATGTTCGGCTCCCCCCGTATGTTTTGAGAACACCACTTCTCGCCGCAACCGAAACCGTCGACCCCAAAGTTCGGGGCGCGCAAACAAGTGAATATGTCCATGTTCCGAGGTGCCAGGCCGGTCCTCGGGGGAGTGTGAGTGATAGAACCACTGGTATCCGCTCTTCACGTCGATAGCATCTTCTTCCGGATAGTGCGTCCATTGCCTCGGCGCCTGACCGCGCAACAGGCCACCTAAAAGATGTTCCCCTCGCTGGGCCAGGTCCGCATAGACATTGAGCAAGCGCAAGCCAGCGACGCGCGCGGCGTCACTGGCCGGACTCGTTGACTGCCGGAGCCAGGCCACGGATATCAGCTCTTGGGGGCGCATTTCGGGGCACATTTTGGCGCGCACTTGTTGGCGCCGCACTTTGCCTTCTCCATGCTCTTCCTGGGCGCGCACTTGCCCGCGCATTTTGCACCGCACTTCGCCGTCTCAGCCCTCGGCTGGCACTTTGCTGAGCCCTTCATCTCCTGTGTCTGTGCGGCCGCCGGCAATGCCAAGGTGGTGGCGGTCAGGGTGGCGAGCGATATGAGTTTCAGTGGTGTTTTCATGATGCCTCCTTGGGAGTAAGGTAACGCGAGGTTGCAGCAGGCTTCCTCGACCACTAAGAGGGCCCCAGGCGCCAAGCGGGTTCGCGCCATCAAAGAATTTTTTCTGCGCAGAACGCGAACCGTTTTCGCATCAGGTCGCCTCTTAGTGGGTGTTCCTCCCACGAAAAGGGTCGCCATGAAAAAACTCACGCTCACCGCGCTGATGGCGCTGTGTACTGCCTCGGTCCTGTTCTCCCCGACCGCTTCCGCCGAGGGTGATGCGAGTGCGCTGACCGTGCGCCCTGCTGGCTACAAGCCCCGCGAGGGCGACGCAAAGCTCGGCGAAAGGCTCTTCCACGACCCCAAGCTGTCAACGAACGGGATGTCCTGCGCGACCTGCCACGCCAACCATGCCTCGTATTCGGACAGTTTTGCGAAGCCCTATCCACACACGGTCGTCATGGCTAGGGACCAACTGGGACGCAAGCAGGTTTACCTGGACGAGATGATTCAGGCCTGCATGGTGATGCCCATGGCCGCCAAGCCGCTGCCCTGGGACTCAAAGGAATTGGCGGCGCTGGTCGCCTTCGTTGAACAAGAGCAAAGAACGTTCAAGCCGACGAAACAGTAAAGGAGGTGCTATGAAAATCTTGCGAACAGTCGTTGCGATTGGCCTCACCACTCTGGTTTCGTTGGCCAGGGCCGGCGAAATCCGGCCTTACACACCACAGGTGTTCGACCAACTGACCCACGCGGGCAACCCCGTGGTCGTTGAGGTCAGCGCAACTTGGTGCCCGACCTGCAAGGCACAAAAGCCCGTCATCGAAGGCCTCCTGAAGCAGTCCGCCTACCAGGATGTAACGGTGCTGACCGTCGACTTCGACACCAACAAGGCCGCGCTGAAGAAGTTCAAGGTTGGCATGCAAAGCACGCTGGTGGCCTTCAAGGGCGCTTCGGAAGTCGGGCGGTCGGTTGGCGATACGACGCCTTCCGGCATCGAAAGCCTCATCAGGAAAACGGTCAATTGATGGAACTCGGTTTCGGCTCCTACGGATTTGGCTTTCTGGCCGGGCTCCTTTCAACGCTGTCGCCTTGCGTCCTGCCTCTTGTTCCCGTCCTGCTCGGGTCGGCAACAAGTGTGCACCCGCGTGCACCACTCGCACTCGCCGGTGGTCTGGCCATTTCCTACGCAACTATCGGGACCCTGCTCGCCTGGGCCGGGACGGCCCTGAGCATCGACACCGGTGTTTTTCGTCTTCTGGGGGCGACGACGCTCGCCCTGCTGGGCGTCGTCCTGCTGTCAGGTAGCCTGCAGCAGCGCTTCGCCACCGCCACGTCGGGCCTGAGCGCCGCTGGCAGCAGCCTGATTTCCCTGGCACAACCTGACGGGCTGTGGGGCCAGTTCGCCATTGGCCTAATGTTGGGCGTGGTGTGGAGTCCCTGCGTGGGCCCCACCCTTGGTGCGGCTGTCGTGCTTGCCAGCCAGGGTTCGCATTTGCCGCAGGCCGCGCTGCTCATGGGCGTATTTGGAATCGGCGCGGCCTTACCCGTCGTAGCCTTGGCCTACGTTTCTCGTGGTGCCATGGTGAAAATGCGCGGCAACCTCATGCGGGCGGGAAAGACTGGAAAAATTGCGATGGGCGTCATCATGGTGGCCGTCGCCGGGCTTATGCTGAGCGGAACCGACAAGGCCATGGAGGCCTGGCTGGTGGACCATTCCCCTGCGTGGCTCACCGCATTGACCACGCGTTTCTAACCCTGATTCCTAAACATCTTCAAAGAGGCTTCCCGTGCGCAAACATCCAGTCAGCCTTCGCAGGCTCGCTACACTCGCTCTCAGCATCGCTTTCCTCGGCGCCGGCACGGCTATGGCAGCCCCGCTGAACGTACAGGCGACCATGGTTCCCAAGGAGCAAATCAAGCTCGATTTCAAGGACGGCACGGGACATTTCGTGCTGATGGTCAAAAGGGAAGGCACCGCTTCCGGTTCAGGCTTGCTCGATGGAGCACAAATCGTCGAATACGGACGTCACGACATCGTACCCGGCGTTTCCGGTGACCCGAGCGGCTACCTGGTTGCCACCAAGGGCGAGGGCAACGTGGCCTATATCAAGTGGACCGTCCGCGCCGTCTTCCTGCCCGGCAAGGACGGCAAGCCAGAAATTAACGACAACGGCTTCTGGGAGGTTGTCTCAGGCACCGGCAGCTTCAAGAGCCTGAAAGGCGCCGGAACCCTGCACATCAAGTCTGCCAATCCTACTGACCGCATCTTCATTCTGGACGGCCAGATGGTTGCCGCGCCGCAGTAAATGGACGCATGGACGCGTTTCTTTCATTCTCGGCGAACCGTTTTTCCCGATAGAAGCCTCTTAGTTTTCGAGGACGGTCCTCAACTGCTGACCGATAAAAGGAAATCGCCATGTTCTATGTGAAGAATGTCCCGAATTGGGAACGCACCCTGCGCGTCATCATGGGCCTGATGAGCCTGGGCTATGCCGTGATGAACTGGGGTGGTTCGAGCTTGGCCATCGGCCTGGGCATCACGGGCGCGATGCTGGCCATGACCGGCTTGTTCGGCTTTTGTCCCATGTGCGCGATGGTGGGTCGCAAACTGGACAAGAGGCAGTAGCCATGGCGGCGAGCGGAATCGAACGTGAAAACCTGATACTGGCCGCGCAGACGGGAGACCCGGCCGCCATCTCCCGTCTGCTGGCTGTCTGTCAGGCCGATGCGCGGCGCTATGCCTACAAGCACTGCCAGGCCAGCGATGTCGACGATGCCGTACAGGAGTCGCTGCTTATCATCTCGCGCAAGGTCAAAGGACTCAAGGCGGCGGCGGCGTTTTCTTCCTGGCTCTTCATGGTCATCAAGCGCGAATGCCGCAGGCTTGAGCGGATGATGTTCAAACACGACCCGCTGCCGGAGGATATTGCCGAGGAACTGCTGGCCCGCAGAAGTGACGATGCCCTCCGGGTTGACCTCGCCAATGCCCTCGAGTCCCTGCCCGCGCACTATCTGGAAGTTGTTCTGCTGCGCGATTTCGAAGAATTGACGATTGCCGAGATTGCGCAACGCCTGGGCGAGCCCCATGGCGCCATCAAGAGCCGGTTACATCGCGCACGGGAATTGGTGCGCGAATACATGCTGGGTCCGGATATCACCCCGCATCCGCCACCCGCTGGGCCGTGAGCAAGCGGAAGACCAGAGGCGAAAAATATGAGCACGCCCCCAACGGATGCAACTACAGTTCAATTGCGTTCGACACTGACCTGTCCGGCGTGTGGCCAGGCCGTCGAACTTGAAATGCCCACAGATGCGTGCCTCTTCTTTTACGAGTGCGAGGGCTGCCATATGCGGCTTCGTCCGTTGCCTGGCGACTGCTGGGTCTTTTGCAGCTACGGCTCCGTGAAGTGTCCGTCCATGCAGAGAGCTCGTCGCTGTTGCAGCGTCAGCGCGATATCAGAGGTGAGGCCGCAGTAAAGACCACGGTCGGATTGCCGCCGAAGAACATTGGGCCCAAGGCAGGGACGAATAGCGTTTCTGGAGGATGCGCAGCTCCCTCCCCAACAGGGATTGCTGGAGGTTTGGCCTCAACGTTCAGAAGCAATGAAGCTGACGCACCATCAGTCACCACGAGCCCCTCCTTCAAAGGTGCCGGCCAGCCACGCTGCCAGCGAGAATTGCGCCCAATGCCAGCCCAATCCCTAGGTAGAGGAGCCCGGCCAACAACAGCGGAGCAACGGACCCGACCAGCATTTTGGCCAGAGGCGTACTTGCTCCAAAGAGCAGAGCGGCGGCTAACGCAGGTGCGGCAGCGCGGATGGACATGTAGAAATCGGAGCAAGGAAGACAACATCTATTATCGCGCTAACTGCGGCGACCCCGGGGCACTCCAGCACTTGAAGCTCTTTCCTGCGCCCCCACGGCCATCAATGATGACGGCCATCCTCAGTAGTACCCAGGCCGTTTCCACAGGGGCCACTGCGCCCTCCCTCCGAAAGAATGGATGCCTTCCCTTAAGAAGCACTACAACCTCGAAGGTAAACTTGCCGGACATTCTAACACTCTCTAGAATGTCGAAATGAGAGAACTAAAGAACCACCTGTATGAGCAGGTAGCGCGCATCGGAAAAGCTATCGCCAGCCCCAAACGATTGGAGTTGATTGAACTCCTGTGCCAAGGGGAAAAGTCTGTCGAGACACTGGCTGTCCAGGCAGAAATCAGCGTGAAGCTGACGAGTGCGCATCTCAAGGAGCTTCGCAATGCAGGTCTAGTTGAGACCCGCAGGGACGGCAAATATGTGCTGTACCGCCTGGCAAGCACCAGCGTTGCTGACCTATGGGTGAACCTGCGGTCGGAAGCCGAAGAGCGGCTGGTGGACTTGCAGGTGGCGCTCGCGTCTATCGTCGACCACAGCGACGACTTGGAGGAGCTCGACCGGGCTGCCATCCTGAAGAAGGCCAAGGCTGGGGAAGTACTAATTCTTGACGTGCGGCCAGCCGAGGAATTCGCCGCTGCCCACTTGCCGCACGCTCGTTCGTTGCCGTTGAGCGAACTCAAGAAGAAGCTCGCTGCCCTCCCAAAGGACACGCCAGTGGTTGCCTATTGTCGAGGACCCTTCTGCCTGATGGCCAGGGACGCCGTCAAACTGCTGCGAAACAAGGGCTACCGCGCCTTCCACTTGGCTGATGGGGTAGCCGAGTGGCGCGCGCATGGGCTGCCTGTAGAGGCGTAGATTGACCATGAAGACTCTTGTCGTACTCAACGATGCTCCATATGGCAACGAACGTACTTACAACGGCACACGGTTGGCAGGGGCACTAGCTCGCCAGGAAGGCAACGAAGTCAGGGGCTTCCTCATGGGCGACGCGGCATTGGCTGCGCACCGTCACCAGAAGGTGCCAAGCGGCTTCTACAACCTCGAGGCGATGCTCGGCTCCGTTGTCAGCCACGCCGGTGTCATCGATGTCTGTGGCTCCTGCATGGATGCGCGCGGCATGACGGCGGAAGGCCTTATTGCAGGCGCTCACCGCAGCAATCTCGACGAGTTGATGCAATGGACCACCTGGTCCGACAAGGCGCTGGTGTTTTGACAAAGGAGTTCCGATGTTCTTCCGTCAGCGTCTCGCAGAGAACGCCACTCTTTCCTATTTCTTTGGCTGCGCTGGTATCGGCAAGGCCGTTGCCGTCGACGTGGTTGCCGGTGATGAGGACTGGTTCATCGCCGAAGCCAAAAACGCGGGCGTCGTGATTGCCCACGTCATCGACACACATGTGCATGCTGACCACTACTCTGGCAGCCCCGTGCTGGCGCGACGAGTCGGCGCGCCGTATTACCTGCACGAAAGCAACAAGACCCAGGTCGCGTTCGACTTCGCGCCCCTGACCGATGGACAGCGGCTTGAGGCGGGCAATGTGCTGGTCGACGTGTTGCACACTCCCGGCCATACACTCGACAGCGTCTGCTTGCTTGTACGCGACCTGCGCCGAGGCGACGAGCCTTGGTTTGTCATCACCGGTGACACGCTCTTCGTCGGCGCTGTCGGACGTCCGGACCTCGCTGGTCAAGAGCGAGAGATGGCCGCCCGGTTGTACGACAGCTTGCACCAGAAGCTCCTGACCCTGCCTGCCGACCTTGAGATTTACCCGGGACACCAGGCCGGTAGCGCCTGTGGCGCGGGGTTGTCTGGGAAGCCCGCATCCACCATCGGATTCGAGAAGCGCTTCAACCCGATGCTATCCATGTCGCGTGAGGCCTTTGTCGATGCTGTGACTGTCGACATCCCCCCGCAACCGCAAGACATGGCACGCATCATTGAGGCCAATCGGCATGGCATTGCGCCCGAGGTCGCGTGCCCTTGACCCCCTCTTCGATAGACTTCGGTATCCGCGCCAACCTGGGCCAGGTTCTACAGCAACTGCTTCAGGTCCTGCTGGTGGGGATGACCATTGGTATGATGCGCACCGTCGTACCGGCCCTGGCCGAGAGCGAGTTCGGTGTACCGCGTGGCTCGTTCATGCTGCTGGTGGCCTTCGTCGTCGCCTTTGGTTTCGTTAAAGGCGCCATGAACTTTATCGCTGGCCGTCTGGCTGAGCATATTGGCCGCCGGCGTGTGCTGCTCATTGGCTGGCTGGTCGCACTGCCGATTCCTCCACTGGTCTATTTCGCTCCAACGTGGGGCTGGATTGTTTTAGCGACCGTCCTGCTAGGCGTCAATCAGGGCCTGACGTGGTCGATGACACAGACCGCCAAGCTCGACATCACGCGGGCTGACCAGCGTGGCTTAGTCATCGGCCTCAACGAGTTCTCCGGATACATGGGGGTGGCAGTTGCGGGAATCGTCACTGGGTATGCCGCGTCTTGGCTCGGGCCGAGAAATGGGCTGTTATGGTTCGGCGCCGCAGTGATTGGACTGGCGACGCTACTCGCCTGGCTAGCGGTAGTGGAGACCATGCCTTGGGCCCATGCCGAGGTCAAGAAACACGCCAAAGGCGCGTCACCGACGATGCTACGCCCGCGCTATCCCGCCGGTGTCAGCGAACAGCCCTCCACCTTCGAAATGTTCGCTCTGATGACCTGGCGCGACCGAAGAATGGCCGCATTGTGCCAGGCCGGCCTGGTGGAAAAATTCGTCGATGCATTGGTCTGGGCCCTCTGGCCGGTCTATCTGCACCAGAAGGGAGTCAGTTTGCCCGGCATCGGCTGGATTGTCAGCGTTTATGGATTCACTTGGGGCGGCGCCCAGTTCCTTACCGGCAGCTTTTCTGACAAGGTGGGACGCAGACACCTCAATGTCTGGGGCATGTGGGTGTGCGGAACTGGCGTGGCCATGCTACCGATGGGGAGTGGCGCGGTTTGGTGGAGTGTTTCTGCTGCGCTCGCCGGACTGGGCATGGCCATGTTGTACCCCAATCTGAGCGCCGCAGTCGCTGACATCGCGCACCCGAGTTGGCGGGCATCCGCCATCGGTATCTACCGCTTCTGGCGGGACCTTGGCTACGGCATCGGTGCGCTCGGCCTGGGTGCCGCCGCAGCGCTCGGCGGCAGCGTGGAGAGTGCCTTCTGGTTCGTTGCCGTCGCCATGGGCCTGTCTGGCCTTGTGCTCTACCACTGGGGCGAAGAAACGCATCCGCGCCTCAACCCTTCCCCCTAACGGCAAACGTTACAAGCCTAGAAAGAGACGCCAATCAAGAGAAGTTTGAGAACATTTTGTGAATACGATGCCAAATTCTGCAAACGTCGACCGGATTCTCTTCGGTTTTAATAAGTTAGATTTCTTGGATGCCCACTGGCTGCGTGAACGCATGGCAGCAGCAGAATTGGAGTTCGACCCCGATTTGGGGATACGCATCAAGGACATCTTCCCGGAACTACAGTTCACGCCGGAATGGCTGGCACAGGCCTGGTCCCTTTATGCGCGATTTGCAAGACCTTACAAACCAAAGCCAGCACGTAATGAACTCGCCTTCCTACTCTTCATACTCGGCCTCAAGGTTGGCTGGCCAATGCACACGCAATTCTCTCAGGAAGTTTGGGAGCTAGCCATGAAGGACGGCACTGCGCTCGCGCAGAAAATTCTGACGATTGTCTTCATTTTTCATGAGAATTCCGGCCGCTTGCCTTAATTAAATATCGGCTAGACACGATGTTTACTCCTACCCGAACGTAGTGTCTCGAAGGTCCGTCGGCATCGCATCGGCAACCATGGCCGCGAGCAATCTTTGAGGCATCCCTCCGTGTAGATCTCAAAGCAGCACGCGCAAAGCGGGACTGCCAATGCATGCCTCGTGAGCATGACGCCCGCTGCCCTCGACACAGTCATCCACCGAGATGCTGCGGTGCACGTACAATTGCGCCAACGAAAAGCTGGATATTTGAAAATGAAGCGACTTGCAATCATCGTAGCGCTCGGCGGCGCGCTGCTCGCTGTGACGTCTACGGCTCAAGCGCATGTGAACGTCGACATTGGCATCGGCGTACCCGGTGTAATCTATGCTGAACCTGCGCCGGTCTATGTGGCTCCGCCTGTGTATGTTGCACCGCAACGGGTGTATGTCCCTCGACCGGTTGTCGTAGCGCCAGCTCCCGTGTATGCCCCTTACTGGCGGGGACGCGATGACGACGACGACCAAGGCGAGCGCAGGTGGCGCGGGCGTGGCCACGGGGAGCATGGTCACGGGGAGCACGGCCGACACGGACACGACGACTAGTAGTGGACAATCGCAGGCAGCATGGCATCAGGCAGTCATCGCGTTAATCTGACCTGCCGGGGCGGGTCACGCTCGGGTGAGAGCCGAGCCCTCAAGCTTGCGGTTGCCGCGTCGGCATGCTTGCTGCAGCAGCGACTTGCTCGACCACCAATGCAGAATTGTGCTGGATTGATTTGTCCCTCGCAGGCACAGCTGCGCGCGCCTCTAAGCCGCACACCAAATCCTGGTTGCCAACGGACATAAGACTCCGGATCGATTCCTCGATTTGCCCCGCCATCGACGGCGTGGCAATTTCCTGCAGTATCCCAAGGAATTCTCCGAACACCACCTCGACGGAAGCTGGGTCCGTTGCTTCGATGAGCCGCCTCCTGACAGGATGGTCCGTCGTGCCGAACGCTCAGGCCATTGCGTCCGTGAGATACATCCTGGCCGTGGCAAGTGGCCGCATTTGGAGGGGCGCTTCGGACTTTGCGGATAAAGGCGGCACTTCCGCAGACGACTGAACAGCAGGCTCGTCATTGGCTTCGCTGACTGTTCGGATGAAGCCCGCATGCAGCAATTGGAACACTGCACTCGCATCTAGTCCGAGTTCCCCGGCGGGGGTCGCCCCGGCGTGTCATCCATTGCCATGCCAGGCGACATACTCCCGGCACCTACGCCCTGCGGACAGATTTGGATACAAAATCCTGGGGCGACTCCGTCAACGAACATTCCGCTCCTCTCGTTTTTGTTGGCAACTGCCTCTGACTTTTCACGCCAGCCTGTCCTGCGGCGAGGTCCATTCAGGTAGGCAGTATTCAAAGAGGATATGTAACCATGAGGAAGATTGTTTCGCTCGCCATCCTGGCGGCGGCCGCCGCAGTTGCATCCGCCGGCGCGCACGCTCATGTGAATGTTGGTGTCGGCATCGGCCTCCCGCTACCCTTCGTAGCTGCGCCGGTGTATGCCCCCGCTCCTGTCTACGCTCCGCCGCCAGTGGTAGTCGAATCGCAACCTGTGGTCGTTGCTCCTGGATACTATGATGATTGGCGCGAGCGAGCCTGGCGGGAACGCCAGTGGCGTGAACAGCGCTGGAGAGAGCATGAGTGGCGGGAGCGTCACCGCGAGTGGCATCGCTGGCACGATGACGAGGACTGACCTCTGGGTGCTGCAGGCAATCCCGTATTGCGAATTATTATTCGTTTTCGATATGCTATGCGGCCATCCAACACTGAAGTGGAGACCTTCCATGCTGCGGATTTCCTTGCTCGTCCTCGCGGGCGTGTTCTCGACAGGCGCATTCGCCGGCGCCAAATGCGCCGCGCATCCCAAAGCCGAATGGATGAAGGAAGCCGATGCCAAAGCGAAGATTGAGGCGCAGGGCTACAACATCAAGAAGTTCAAAGTAGATGGCAACTGCTATGAAATCTATGGCACCACGAAGGAAGGCAAGAAGGCCGAGATTTACTACGACACCAAGACGCTGGATGTCGTGAAATCGGAAATCGAGAAATAACGATAGCCAGTTGAGCTCAACATGGTGACAAGCACCGCGTCGGTACGCGTCTGGGATATTGTGGTTCGTCTAACCCATTGGAGCGTAGCGACGCTTGTGCTGTGGAACTTGTTCGAGGACTCCGGCGGACCGCTGCATCGCGCCGCCGGATATGTTGTCACGGGCCTCGTCCTGTTTCGTATCCTCTGGGGCTTCATTGGCACGGAGCCTGCACGGTTTTCTACTTGGGTCCCCACGCCCTCCCGGGTCATCACGGACCTCGCAGAAATCATTGCCCGCCGACCAACACGGCATCTAAGTCATACACCGCTCGGTGCTTTGATGATGCTCACGATGTGGACGCTCATCCTTGCTCTCGCGGTAACGGGCTGGATGTCGAGGCTAGACGCGTTCTGGGGCGAGGACTGGCCGAAGGATGTGCACGGACTACTCGCGGATATCTTGATGGTACTGATAGCGGTACACGTCATTGCCGCCATCGCCATGGGCAAGGTTCACAAAGAGAACCTCATCGTCGCCATGCTGACTGGTCGCAAACGACGGGACGAGGACCCTGAGGACCCAGCTCTTTAGGCTCGCGAACAACCCGCATATGCTCGCAATCCCAACTTCATTTGGCCAGTTGGCGGCGTCAGCCTGCCTCCAGCGGAGGGGGAAATTGGGACCGAGGGCAGCCGGGGGAGACAAGGATTGGGGCTTGCTCCTGGCCCGGCGGAGGATGGTGGCAAGGGTGACCTTCAGCAGGACAGCGAGGTCGGAGGTATCAAGGTAATTGGACAATGGTTGCATGCATAGCATAGCGAACCAGTTTTACTACTGAGGCTACGGGGTGGGCTAGTGGCCGACCGCGGTGAAGCGATATGCGAGGTCCGTCTAAATCGATTTGGACGCGTCGTTCCGCGACCCTAGTAAGCCGGCAGTGAATAAAACGACGAAACGAATGACAAATACATAGCCGCAACCCTTGCCCAGCAAGGGCCGCAGCCAGACTCAGCAGTGCAAAACACTTATCTGTTTGCGCGTTCCGCCGTTATGTTTTTTTCGTTGCCATTTTCGCCAGGCGCGAAAAGCCGCGCCTACCCCAGATACTTGAACAGGTTCATCCCCTGGATCTGCATGAACGACTGCTGCGCCGCCTGCAGCGAAGTCTGGCGCTGGTAGTACTCGGTCATGGCCGAATAGTAATCCAGGTCCTGCAGGCCCGAGAGCGTCTCGGTGTAGTTCAGCCCGCGGTTGGTGCCGATGGTGTTGAGCGCATCGAGCTCATTCATGCGCGAGCCGACCGAGGTCTGCACCGTGCTGACGTTGTCCAGCGAGTTGGCCATCTGGCGGTTTGCCGTGGACAGCGCGTTGGCCAGCGTGGCGCGGTCGGCGGTGGTGACGATCGGCTGCTTCAAGGCGTTGATGACGCTCTGCAGGTTGGCAAAGATGTCGGTGCCTGCTTGCTTCGCGGGTTGCAGGTTGACGACATCGCCATCCTTGGGCGTGCCCTTGATCGACAGCGAGAGCCCGCCGACCGAGATGCCGGCGCCGTCCACATAGTCCACCGGGGCGCCAACGGCGGCCGGCGGCGCGGCGCTCTGGTCCATTACCTGGTACTGCATCTTGCCGGTGACGGCATCGGTGGCGAAATTGAGCGATAGGCTGTGGCCGTACAGCGCATTGGTCGGATCCGTCACCGAGATCGCGCTGAACTCGCCGGTGCCCGTATTGGCGCTGGGCGAGGAGGCAACGTAGGTGGCGGTGGACTGCACGCTCATGAAGATCGCGTTGCCGTTGTCGTTGGTGGGCATCTGACGGGCAACGTCGACCTGCAGCAGTTGCTGGCCGGTATCGCCGCCATAGACCACCGCGCCGCTGCCGTTCTTCGCGAACGGCGGCGTGGACGACTGGTAACCCGCGAACAGGAACTGGCCGTTGCCGTCGTCGGCGTTGGACAGGCCGAGCAGCTGGTTGTATGAGTCCTGCAGCGCCGAGGCGACCGAGGCGCGGTCGGCATCGCTCATGGTGCCGTTGCCGGCCTGCACCACCAGCGTCTGGATGTTCTGGACGGTGGTGACGACGCTGTTGAGCGAATTCAGCTCCATCGACAGGTTGGTGTTGGCCTGTTTGCGGGACGTGGCGTACTGGTTGTTGACCGCACTGGATTGCGAGACCACCAGCGCCCGGGTGGCGCCCACCGGGTCGTCGGACGGGGTCAGGATACGGCGCCCGGTGCCGAGCTGTTGCTGTACATGCAGCAACGAGCCTTGCTGGCTGTTCATCGAGGCCAGGCCGAGTTGGTAGAGCGTGGAGCTTGCGACGCGCATGTCTGTTCCTTTGGGAGATCCGGGTATTCAGAAGCGATCAGCGGCCGATACCGATGATGGTATCGAACAGCGTGGTGGCAGTCTGGATGACCTTGGCGTTCGCCTGGTAGAGCTGCTGGAAGCGCAGCATGGAGACCGTTTCCTCATCCATGTTCACGCCCGAGATGCCTTGCTGCGCCGTCTGCACCTGGGTAGTGACGCTGTCCTGCGACGTCGATGCGATCTGGACCGACTTGGCGCGGCTGCCGACGTCGTTGACCAGCTGCGCGAAGGCGTCGTTGTAGCTCGACACGCCGCCGATGGTCTTGGTGGTTTGCAGCTTGGCCAGCGCGAGCGCGTTGCCGTTGTCGGAAACGCCGCTCAGGTTGGGCGCCAGCGTGAAGCTGTCGCCGGTCTTGGGCGTGCCGTCGAAGCTGACGGTGACACCGTTGAACGCGTATTGCGTTGCAGTGCCGCTGGGGGTCGGGCCGCTGGTGGGCACGACCGGAGCACCGGTCGCATCGGTGAAGACGTAGTTGGCGCCGTTGAACTTGGCCGTGATCGTGGTAGCGGGCAGGCTGAAGCCTTGCGCGACATTGCTGACCTTGGCCGTGCCGGTACCGGTGTTGGTGGTGCCTGCGCTGACGCGCAGCGGGCCCGCGGCGGCGATCTTGGCGGGGTCGGTAATGGCCATGTCCATGCTGGCGGCCACATTGCGGGTCGGCTGGATCTGGTAGGAATCATTGGCCGACATCGCCGTCGGGATCTTGACGTCCACGCCGTCCGCCGACAGCGTCAGCGGATAGGTGGCGGTGGCGCCCGCCTGGGTGGCCACGACCGTGTTGTCCGACATGCGCGTGAGCGAATAGTTGGTGCCGTCGTAGGTCAGCGTGTAGTCGCTGGTGGTCAGCAGCGACGTATTGCTGATGCTGGCCGATACCAGCGAGGTGCCGGTATTCGAGCTCTTGGGCAGCGTGACGGGCGTGCCGAGCTTGAACAGGTTGCCGCCGATCTGGCCGGTCAGGTCCACGCCGAGCTTATGTTGGTCGTTGAAGGTCTGGGCCAGCGTCACCGACAGCCGCCCGATGGCGTTCTGCGCTGGATCCAGCGACTCGGTGCGGAACTTGAGCAAGCCGCCGACGGAGCCGCCGGTGAGGGTGCTTTCGTCCATCTCGGTCACGTTGCCGTTGGCCTGCGTGTAGGCGATCGTGATACGCGACGGATCGGCCGACGATTGCACCGCCTTCAGGTCATAGGAGTTTGAGCCCATCACCAGGGGCTGGCCGTTGCCGACGAACACGTTGTAGGTGTTGTCCTGCGGCACCACCTTGACGCCTACCAGCTGGGTCAGCTGCGAGACCATCTGGTCGCGCTGGTCGAGCAGGTCGTTGGGCGGCTGGCCGCCGCCGGCAGCGGTAGCCCGCGTGATCTGGTCGTTGAGCTTGGCAAGCTGCTGGGAGTAGGCGTTGATCTGCGTCACCGAGCTCTGCAGCTGGGTATTGACGCCATCGCGCAACTGCTGGAAGTAGGAGTTGGCGGCGCGCACCTGCCCGGTGAGCGATTGCCCGGCATTGATCATGTTCTGGCGCGCGGCCGGATCCGCCGGCGTATCCGATACGCCTTGCACGGCGGCGAAGAACTTCTGCATCAGCGGTGCGATGCCACCCGTCTGGTCGGCCAGCAGGTTGTCGATCTGGCCGATCTGGCTGGAGTACGTCGAGAGCTGGGCGCTGGCGGACTGGGCGTTGCGCAGCTGGCCGGTCAGGAACTCGTCGTAGACGCGGACCACCGAGGTCGTGTTGGAACCTTGGCCGAAGAAGCCGCTGCTGGTGTACTGGCCACCCGCGGACGCGATGAGGGTGTTCTGCCGCGTATAGCCTGCCGTGGCGGCATTGCTGATATTGTGGCCAACCGTCGTCAACGCGTTCTGCGCCGTGTTCAGGCCGGAAAGTCCGATATTGAAGAGAGACATGCTCTAACCCCGCATCTGGTGGCTGCCGTGTGCCTGACCCGGCGATCCGTGCACCGTGGCCGCTTGTCGCGAAGCCTTCGATGCCGGTTCGCCGCTGCCGGACATGGACGGCGGTGAATGATGTAAGTAACGGCAGAAGTACAAGGAGACTTTAGTGCGCGGCGCCGACAATTTGCATCCGGCCGGCCTGCGCCCTGCCAGGGCGCGGCATGCGCTCAGACGGGCACTTTCCGCATGATCCGGACCAGCTTTTCACCGTAAGCCGGATCCGTGGCGTAACCGGCACGCTGCAGCCCCCGGGCGGCGTCGTCCGGCGTAGCCGCGGCCAGCACCTCGGCGTAGCGCGGGTTGTTGCTCAGCAAGCGGCCGTAGTCGGCAAAGGCTTCGTCGTACGAGCCGTATGCGCGGAAACGCGCGCGCACCTTTTGCGGCTGGCCGTCGACATATTCGGTGGTGGTGATTTCCGCGACCTGGCCCTTCCAGTTGGCGCCCGCCTTGATGCCGAAGACATTGAAAGTGGTGCTGCCGTCCGGGTAGGCAATCTCGCGCCGGCCCCAGCCGGATTCGAGCGCGGCCTGACCCAGGATCAGCTTGGCCGGCACGCCGGTGGCGCGCGCCGCGGATTGCGCCGGCCCCGCCATGCGGGAGACGAAGGCGCTAATGTGGGCCGGCGTGTCTTCGGGCAACACGGCGTTGCCGCCCTGCCAGGCCCCGGTGTCCTGCGACTGGTACTGGCGCAAGCCCGCGGTGGGGTTCCAGCTGGTGCCGGCCACCACGCTGCCCGCACGCGGCGCGTCCGCGTCGCCATTGCGCATGTCCAGCGTGCGCGCAAGGCCGGGGGCCGCGTCGTCCATGCCCGCCTGCACGGCGGCCTGCTTCGCGGCCGCGCCGGCGAGCTCGGGCGGCAGGCCCGCGCCGCTGGCGCGCGCGAGCTGGCGCACCATGACGTCGGCCAGGCCGATGCCGCGCGTGGACATCTGCTGGGACAGCTGCTGGTCCATCATCGACATGTACAGTTTGGTCTGCTCGTTGTCGAACAAACCGTCCTGCGGCGTGGCGTCGCGCATGCTCTTGAGCACCATCTGCGTGAACACCGCCTCGAACTGGCGCGCGGCGGTGCGCAGCGTTTCCGGGGTGGCGCCGGTACGGGCACTTTGCTTGAGGCCTTCGAAGCCCTGCGTATCCAGGGCGAAGCGTTGCGAGAGTTCGGCCTGTGCGGCCACGCGGCTGGCTGACATGATCAGATGATCTCGAGGTCGGCGCGCAGCGCACCCGCGGCACGCATGGCTTCAAGGATGGTCTGCAGGTCGGCCGGCGTCGCGCCCAGCGCGTTCAGGCCCTTGACCACCGCGGCCAGCGAGGCGCCTGCCTTGACCATCTGCAGCGCGCCGCCTTCTTGCTTCATGTTGATCTGCGAAACCGGCGCCACCACCGTCTGGCCGCCACTGAATGGCGCCGGCTGGCTGATCACCGGCTGCGTATTGATCACCACCGACAGATTGCCATGCGCCACCGCGCAGTCGTCCACCGTCACGGCCTGGTTCATCACGATCGAGCCGGTACGCGCATTGAGGATGACCTTGGCGGCGGCCTTGGCGCGCGTGACCTCGATGTTCTCGATGCGTGCCATGAAGCCTACCCGCGCGCTCGGGGCCGCGGGCGCGCGCACCTGCACCACCCGGCCGTCCAGCGCGCTGGCTACGCCGCCGCCCATCGCGCGATTGATCGCCTCGACAACGCGTTCGGCCGTGCCATAGTCGGTTTCACGCAGCTCCAGGTTCAGGATGCCGCCTTCAGGCTGGAACGCAGGCACCGCGCGCTCCACGATGCCGCCATTGGCGATGCGGCCCACCGCCAGCTGGTTGACCTGCACCTTGCTGCCGTTGGCCGACGCGCCCGCGCCGCCCACCAGCATATTGCCCTGCGCGATCGCATAGACCTGGCCGTCGGCGCCCTTGAGGGGCGTCATCAGCAAGGTGCCGCCACGCAGGCTCTTGGCATTGCCCATCGACGACACCACCACATCGAGCTGGCTGCCGGGCCGCGCGAATGGCGGCAGCGTGGCGGTGACCATCACCGCGGCCACGTTCTTGAGCTGCATGTTCTTGCCCGCCGGCAGGGTGATGCCGAGCTGCGAGAGCATGTTGGTCAGGCTCTGCGTGGTAAACGGCGTCTGCATGGTCTGGTCGCCGGTGCTATCCAGCCCCACCACGAGCCCATAGCCCACCAGCGGGTTGTCGCGCACGCCCTGGAAGTTGGCCAGGTTCTTCAGCCGTTCCGCGTGCGGCGCGCCTGCTAGCAGGCCCAGCGTCAGCGCCAGGAAAAGAGCGCGGACGAAGCGGCTGCGCGAGGCGGGGAGCGAAGACAGGGACATGACGCGGTCAGTGATCAATACGGTGAAACATTGAGGAAGAAACGCTGCAGCCAGCCCATGTTCTGCGTCTCGTCGATATAGCCCTTGGCGGTGTACTCGATGCGTGCGTCGGCCACCTGCGTGGACGGCACCGCGTTGTCGCCGGTGATCGTGCGCGGATTGACCACCCCGGAGAAGCGGATGTATTCCGCGCCCTGGTTGATGGCCATCTGCTTTTCGCCGGAGACGATGAGGTTGCCGTTGGCCAGCACTTCCAGCACGGTCACGGTGATGGTGCCGTTGAACGTGTTGGTGGCGCTGGCGCCGCCGCTGGCCTTGAGCGCATTGGCGCCGCTCATGGTTGCGTTCTGGGCGCTGCTGAACAGCCCGCCAAGCGCCCTGGGCACCGCGTCGAAAGCCAGCGCGCTATTGGACGTGCGGCTGGCGTTGGTGCCGGAGTTCTTGCTGGCGTTGACGTTCTCGCTGATCACGATGGTGAGGATGTCGCCCACGTTGCGCGGCCGGCGATCCTCGAACAACGGATTGCCCGCGTACGACGACTGGTAGATCGATCCGCTCGCCGGCGCCGGCGCGCGCACCTCTGCCCGCGCGGAGGTGGGCAGCTGGACCAGCGGCTCGCGCGGCATCATCGCGCAACCTGTCGCCAAGCAGCAAAGGGCAAGCGCGCCCAGGCGAGTCAGCGAGGCAATCATGATCATCCCAGCTGGGTCAGGCGCTGCAGCATCTGGTCGGAGGTCTGCACAGCCTTGCTGTTGATTTCGTAGGCGCGCTGGGTCTGGATCATGCTCACCAGCTCTTCGACCACGTTCACGTTGGACGCTTCGACGTAGTTCTGCTGCAACGTGCCGGAGCCGTTCAGGCCAGGCACCGTGGTGTTCGGCGCGCCCGACGCATCGGTCTGCACGTACAGGTTCTCGCCCAGGCTTTCCAGGCCGGCCGGGTTCGCAAAGGTAGCCAGTTGCAGCTGGCCGACCTGCACGTTGGCGCTTGAACCGGGCTGGGTCACCGAGACCACGCCGTCGCGTGCGACCGTCAGCGCCGTGTAGTTGGCCGGCAGGGTAATGGCGGGCTGGATCACGAAACCGCTGGACGTCACCAGCTGGCCGTTCTGGTCCGTCTGGAACGAGCCATCGCGCGTGTAGGCGGTGGTGCCGTCGGGCATCGTGACCTGGAAGAAGCCCTGGCCGATCACGGCCACGTCCTTGCTGTTGCCGGTCTGCTGCGGATTGCCCTGGGTATGGATGCGCTCGGTAGCCACGGGGCGCACGCCGGTGCCCAGCTGCAGGCCGGACGGCAGCGTGGTCTGGTCCGAAGACAATGCGCCGGGCTGGCGCACGGTCTGGTACATCAGTTCCTCGAACACGGCACGCCCACGCTTGAAGCCGTTGGTGGAGACGTTGGCCAGGTTGTTCGAGATCACGTCCATCTGCGTTTGCTGCGCATCGAGGCCGGTCTTGGCAATCCAGAGAGAGCGGATCATGTTTGTCCTCACAAGGCTGCCGCGAGCCGCGGCAGCACATCAATTCAAAGTTCAGTTATTCGAGAGCAGTTGATTGGCGCGCTGATCGTTGGTGTCAGCGCCCTGGATCATCTTCATCTGCATCTCGAAGCGGCGGGCGTTGGCGATCATGTCGACCATCGCCTCCACCGGGTTGACGTTGCTGCCTTCGATCGCGCCGGAAACGACGCGGATGTTGGCGTCAACCTGCAGCGGCTGCGCGCCGGGGCGCAGCCGGAACAGGCCATCGTCGCCTCGGGCGATCGAATCGGGCGGTGGATTGACCAGCCGCAGCTTGCCCACCTGGGCCAGGCCCGCTGAGGTCTCGCCAGGGCCGCGCGCGGTGATCGTGCCATCGCTGCCGATGGTGATCTGCGCGCCCGGCGGCACCGCGATCGGGCCGCCGTCGCCCATCACCTGCAGGCCGGTGCTGGTAACCAGCTGCCCGTCGGCGGACACCTGCAGCGAGCCGGCGCGGGTATAAGCCTCCGTGCCGTCCGGTGCCTGCACCGTCAGCCAGCCGTTGCCCTGCAGCGCCACGTCCAGCGGACGCTCCGTGTAGGTCAGCGGGCCGGCCTTGAAGTCGGCGCCAGGCGTGGAGGCCAGTGTGAATGCGCGCGTTGGCGAGGCTTGCCCCACCACCGGCACCGCGCGGAACATATTGACCTGCGCGCGAAAGCCCGGCGTGGAAGTATTGGCCAGGTTGTTGGACACCGCGGCCTGCTGGTCGAGCGTCTGCTTGGCCCCCGACAGGGCGGTATAGATCATGCGGTCCATGGCGTCCCTTTAGTTCCCGTGCGTGCGGCTCGTCTTGCCAACGCTGCGCATTACAGGTTGACCAGCGTCTGCATGACGGTGTCCTGCGCCTTGATGGTCTGCGCGTTGGCCTGGTAGTTGCGCTGCGCCACGATCAGGCTGACCAGCTGGCCGGACAGGTCCACGTTGGATGCCTCCACCGCATTGGACTTGAGCGTGCCAAGGCTGCCGCCGGCCGCGCCGACCACGGCCTGGCCCGATGCGCCGGTCGCGGACCACACATTGTTGCCCTCCGGCTTCAGGCCCTGCACGTTGCCGAAGCCGGCCATCACGACCTGGCCCAGCCCCTGGGTCTGCTGGTTCGAGTAGCTGCCAAGGATGGTGCCATCCGGCTGGATCGCGAAGCCGAGCAGGCTGCCCGCGGTATAGCCGTTCTGCACAGGCGGCTTGGTGTCGTTGGCGCCGGCGAACTGCGTCGTGCCGGTCAGGTCCATCGCGATGGCCAGGGGTGCCGCACCGTTGGCGGCGGCAATGTTGATGGCGGTGGTAGCGCCGGCGGCCGGCGACTGCAGCGTGCCCTTCGAGTCGAACTTGAGCGTGATCGGCGCGCCAACCACGTTGCCCGCCGCATCGGTCAGGTTCATCGTCCAGTCGGTGCCGCCGCCGCCCGCTGCCGGGAACGTGCCCGCGCCGGGCGTGCCCGTGGAGAAGTACGCGGTGAGCTGCTTGGCGTTGCCCAGCGAGTCATAGACGGTGACGCCGGAGCTGTAGTTGAACATGCTCGACGTCGGCAGCGCGGCCGGGGTGCTGGCGAACGGCGTGGTCGGCACGGTGCTGCCGGAGTTCAGGTTGAAGGAAATGCCGAGGGTGGTGGTCGCCTTGGCGGCCATGGTGGTGTTCGGCACCACCAGCGGCTGCGGCTGCACAGCGCCGCCGCCCGTCGTGCCAGCCGGGTAGCCGGTCAGTTTCAGGCCTTGCGCGTTGGTGATGCTGCCGTCCTGCTGGCGCTGGAACTGGCCATTGCGCGAGTAGAACACCGAGCCCGAGGAATCGGCCAGGCGGAAGAAGCCGTTGCCATTGGTAATGGCCACATCGAGCGCGCTGCCGCTCGATTCGATATTGCCCTGGTTGAACGACTGCACCACCGAATTCACGGTCGTGCCCAAGCCGATCTTGGTACCGGCGTACACGTCGGCGAACTGCGCAGTCGATTGCTTGTAGCCGACCGTGTTGGCGTTGGCGATGTTGTTGCCGATGACGTCCAGATTCGATGCGGCGGCATTGATGCCGCTTACCCCTTGACCGAAACCCATGATTTTCTCCTAGTTACCTGACATCCTGCCGGCGCGTCTCGCGCGTGGCCACGTGATTAAAGAATGCGGCGAACGCCGTCGACCGGTGCGGTGCGGCCGCCGCCGATGTCGACCAGCACGCCCGTGGAGTCACCGCTGATGCTGTTGACCTTGCCGTAGACCAGCGCGACCGGCACGACATCCTTGCCGTTGGCGGTCGCGGCGACCTTGAAGCTGTAGTCGCCGTCGGCGACCGCAACGCCTGCATCGTTCTTTCCATCCCAGGCAATGTCGTGCACGCCGGCGGTCTGGCCCTTCATGTCGATGTTGCGCACCACGTTGCCGTTCGCGTCGACCACCTGGACCGTGACCGCGTCGGCGGTCGACGGCAGGTCCACGCCGATCTGGCCCGGCACGCCGCTGGCCACCGTGGTGGCATTGCCCGGCACCATCACGGTGTGGCCGATCAGCGCTGCCGAATCCATCGCGCGGCTGGCGCTGACTTGCGACAGTAGCGAGTTCAGCGTGGTGTTCAAGGTCTGCATGCCGCTCACCTGGCTGATCTGCGCCAGCTGCGAGGTCAGCTGCGAGTTGTCCATCGGGTTGAGCGGATCCTGGTTGTTCATCTGCGTAACGAGCATCGTCAGGAAGCTGTTCTGCAGGTCGGCGGCGGAGGCGCTGCCGCTTTGCAGGGTATTGGCGATCCCGGCGGCGCTGGTGCTGCTGCCTGTGGAGGAAGTCGTGGTCATTGCGTATCCCGGTTTTACTGACCGATGGTCAGCGTCTTGAGCATCATGTTCTTGGCGGTGTTGAGGACTTCCACGTTGGCCTGGTAGGAACGCGAGGCCGAGATCATGTTGACCATCTCCTCCACCGGGTTAACGTTTGGCATCGTGACGTAGCCGTCGGCATTGGCCAGCGGATGCGTGGGGTTGTGCACCATGCGCGGGGGCGACGGATCTTCCATCACGCCCTCCACCTGCACGCCGCCCACGTCGTTCTGGCCCGGTGTGGCGGCAAGGCCGAACACCACTTGCTTGGCGCGGTAAGGCTGGCCGTTGGGGCCGACCGCGCTGTCGGCATTGGCCAGGTTGGACGCGGTCACGTTCATGCGCTGCGACTGCGCGGCCATGGCCGAACCGGCGACTTCGAAGATGTTCATTGCTGGCATGGCGTGCTCACTGCTGGATAGCCGACAGCATGGTCTTGATCTTGGCGCTCATCACGGTCAGCCCGGATTCGAAGTGCACCGCATTGTCGGCAAAGGCGACGCGCTCGGTGTCCATCTCGACGGTATTGCCATCGATGCTCGACTGCATCGGGATGCGGTAGTCGAGTTGCATCTTCTCGGCGAACGCAGACGTCACGCCCGGCAAGTGGCGCACCGAGGTGGTGGACAGCGACACGCCTTCGGCTTGCTTTGTGCGTTCGACGCTTTGCGCCAGCGTGCTGGAGAAATCGAAGTCGCGCGCCTTGTAGCCGGGTGTATCGGCGTGAGCGATGTTGGAGGCAATCACCGATTGCCGCTGGGTCCGCAAGCTCAGCGCCTCTTGTTGGAAGCGCAATGCCGCATCGAGTCTGTCAATCATGTCTGTGTCTCGCTGGAGGGGGAGAGCAACGAAGGTCGACCTTCTTCAGGTGTGCCATCTTAGGGGCGGCCCCGCCATGCCAATCGCGCGAATAGGGCAAAGAAAACCGCGCATTTCGACTCGAGCAAGAACGCGGGGCTGCCTACAATAGGACCCGTTGACACGCACGCGGCACCCGCCTTCGCGGTGCGGCCCGCGTCGTTTCCTTGCCTGGATGTACACATGACCCCTCGTTTCCGGGCCGCCGCGGCGCGCGCCCTGCTCTGCGTGCTGGCCGCCGGCGGCACGCTGCCCGGCAGCGCCGGCGCGGCGCAGCCCTCGCCGTATCCCGAAGACCCCGTGCGCGCCGCGGTCGAACAATTTCTTGAACGCCAGACGGCCGGCCTGCCCGGCAAGGCCAGCATCCAGGTAGTACCGCCTTCGGGCGGGCGCGCGCCGGATTGCCCGCTGCCCGAGCCGTTCCTGCCGCCGGGCGCGTCCCCGTGGGGCCGGGTCTCGGTCGGCGTGCGCTGCGCTGGCGAGCGCCCCTGGACCCGCTACGTGCAAGCGCGCGTGTCGGTGGTGGCCGACTACTATGTGGCCAGGCGCAACCTGATGCCCGGCGAGGCCATTGATGCAGCCGATATGGAAGTCCGCCAGGGCGACCTGGCGTCGCTGCCGCGCGCGGTGGTGACGGATCCCGCACAGGTGAGCGGCGCGGTAGCGGCCAACCGCATTGCCATGGGCTCGCCAATGCGGATGGATCTGCTGAAGAAAGCCATTGCCGTACGCCAAGGCCAGAACGTGACGGTGCTGGTGGAAGGCGATTCGTTCCAGCTCAGCAGCGAAGGCAAGGTCATGGCCGAGGCTGCGGTGGGCAACAACGTCCAGGTGCGGCTCAAGAACGGTCAGGTGGTCAATGCGCTGGTGCGCAACGGCGACACGGTGGTGCTTCAGCAATAGGGAATCGGTGGCGAAGCCTGGAGTTGCGTACGCGTCTCATAGGCCTGCGCATGAGACAATATCGCGCGCTCCGGGGCCGGAAATGCGGCGCCATGGTGCCGCAATTCGCCCTAAAGTTTCGCCCGAAGCCTCCGATAAGCCAAAGGTACCCAGCAAGGAATCATCGTGAAGATCAATCAGACCACCTCGTCAAGGCCGAGCGACGCCATCGACGGCGCCGTGCGCAGCGTGGCCGGCGCCCCCGGATCGACGGCCGCCCCGGAAACGTCCAGCGTGCGCGTCAGCAGCCCCCTGTCGGCCCAGGTGCGCGAGATCGGCGCGCGCATGGTGGAAGACCATGACGACGATATCGACACCGCCAAGGTCGAAGAGATCCGTCAGGCCATCTCCGAAGGCCGCATCAAGATCGACCCAAGCAAGATCGCCGACGGGCTGCTCGCGTCCCTGCGCGAACTCAACGGCGGCGCCTGACACCGCGGCTTGCTACGGGCCGCATCGCCAACCCCACCCTAAGATAGGCAAGCCATGAGCCAGTCCCTGATCCAGAACCTGCGCCGCGAAACCGAGCTCGCGCAAGCGTTCGCCACCGTACTAGGCGAAGAAAGAAGCCTGATTAAGGCCGGCGATTACCAGGCCCTTGCCGGGCTGCTGGAACGCAAGGTGGAACTGGCCGGATTGCTGGGCGCCCTGACGCGCGCGCGCGAGGCGCAGATGGGCGCCCTGGGGATTCGCACCGGCGCGGGCGGCCAGCTGTTCGGGCGCCAGATCGATCCGTCGGTGGAAGCCGCATGGCGGACGCTGGTGTTTGCGGCACGCACTGCAAGCGACGCCAATGCGCTGAATGCCGCGGTTGTGGATGCGCATCTCGAATTCACCGAGGAAGCGATCCTGGCATTGCGGCAACGGGGTGACAACACGACTCTGTATGGGCGCGACGGGCGCGCGCAGACCGGGCCGCAAGGGGTCAGTCTGGCAACGGGTTGAATTAAGCAGCAGTTGAGCCGGGTAGATTGTGGCGTCTCGTTCTTGCGAGTGCCCGCCCTCTCCCCCGGCCCCTCTCCCACAAGTGGGAGAGGGGAGCAAACCAGCGGGAACAGAAGACGATTCGGTGTAGCCGCGCGACCGGCCACCAGGCGGTGAACACCCCAGCGCGATGCGAAGCGGTCTGTTGACGTTGAAGTTAAGCCGCAGCTGCGAAGCGACTACGGCCCCCCCTCACCGAAACCCAACCGTAACCTCATTGGCCTGCCCGATCAAAACCGGCGTGAGCGGCCCCTTCCCCGGCACCTGAAAAGCAAACACAAAGCCCTTGGCGGCGTCATCCCCGCTAAACGCCTCGGTCAGTCCTTCAGCCCCCGAGAGCAATACACATCGTTGCGCATTGCATAGGTAAGCCTGCAGTTCATTCGGCGGCGTACGCGAGAAGCGATAGCGCCACCGCACCGTCGTGATCGCGCCCTGAGCCTGCGGCAAGTAGCCGGTCGGTGAAATCGGGACGGAAATGGTGCGCAAGCCTTTGCAGTACAGCGCGGGCCCGTTCACCGAGGCCGACCAGCTATGCAGCGTCTGCCCACCAGGCGCTGCCAGTGCCGGCCAGCACCCCACGGCCAGCGCCGCCGCGGCGAAGCGTTTGGGCCAGCCGCTCACAGCAACCCGCGCAACTGCGAACGCAGCCGTGTAATCGCCTGGCTACGGATCTGGCACACGCGCGACTCGGTGACTTCCAGCACCGCGCCGATTTCCCGCAGGTTCAGCTCCTGGTCATAGCACAGCGACAGTACCAGCTTCTCCCGCTCGGGCAGGCGCTCGATGGCACGGATCAGCGCTTCGCGCATGCCGCTTTCCATCAGCACCGTGAGGGGATTGCCGTCATCGCTCACGCTCAGGTGCCGGTCCAGGAAGTCTTCTTCGCCGGAGCGCTCGAAGTCTTCATAGTGCAGCAACTGGCAGCCATAAACCTCGTTGAGCAGCGTCTGGTATTCGTCGAGCGGCAGCTCCAGCTCCTGCGCCACTTCGGAATCGAGCGGCGCACGGCCTAGCGTTTGCTCCAGGCCGCGCACGGTGCGCTCGATCCGCCGCGTGAACTGGCGCAGGCTGCGCGACTGCCAGTCGTTGGCGCGCACCTCGTCGAGCATGGCGCCGCGGATGCGCTGGCTGGCGTAGGTCTCGAAACGCGCACCGTGGGTGTCTTCGTAGCGCTTGGCGGCGTCAAGCAGGCCGATCATGCCGGCCTGGATCAGATCATCGAGTTGCACGCTGGCAGGCAGCTTGGCTGCCAGTTGCAAGGCGATGCGACGCACCAGCGACGCATGCGCCGTCACGGTATCAGTCTGCTCGAGCTTTCCCTGAATCGTATACATGGTGGAATTCTCGTGAGTCCTAGCTTGCAGGTCCCGGCGCTTAAGCCAGGGCCGTGGCCGTCGGCGCCATCGGCACCGACAGGGTTGAACGGGGATCGGCGGACATTGGCCAGCTGGCAATGCCCGTGGCAATTCGGCGTAATGCGGCGGTGGCGGGCGCTGCCGGAAAGGCCTCGACCACGCAACGGCCCAATGCGGTACTGCGCTCAACCAGCGGATCGTGCGGCAGGCTGCCCGCGGGGCTGGCCTCAACGCCAAGGTACTGGCTGGCGGTACGGGCCAGGTTGCCCAGCACCGCACTGGCGGCGGCGTCCCCGGCGGCGGCATTGATCACCAGGTGGAAACGCCGGCAAGCGTAAAGGTGATTGAGCTGCTTGATGCAGGCGTATGCGGCTTTGATCGAGGCCGGCTCCGCGCGCAGCACCACGATGAGGTTGTGCGCCGCGCCAGCCATTTGCGACAAGCCGCCATCCGCATCGCTGCGGGCGTCGCTAAGCACGGTGCGAAACGACTTGAGCAACTGCAGGTCGCCATTGGCCTGGGGGCTGCCCGGCAGCACGGCGATGGTGCCCGCGGGACGCTTGCCGAGCGCGGCATCGAGCGTCACCGCACCACCCAGCACCGCGGCCAGGGTGCCTTCCGGCATGGCGCCGGCAAGCCGGGTGGCGCGGGCGCCGAAACGGTCCTCATCGACGAGCAGTACGCGTTCGCCTTGCAGGGCAAGGGCGTTGGCCAGCCCCAGTGCCACCGTGGTGGCGCCGGCACCGGCATCGCTTGCGACCACGGCAATGCGGCGTGTGGCGCGGGGCGCCAGCATGCGCCGCAGGCTTTCCGCCTGGTCGGATGCGAGTGAATTCACGGCTTATTCTCCTTGCGCCAGCGTCTCGAACACGCGGCTGCCGCTCATGCGCGCCTCGAGCACGCCGCCGGCGCCGCCCAGTTGGAACGTCTGCGGCGAGGCTTCCTGCACAATGGGCTGCGTGGCGCGGGCGCCACGGGCCGGATAGTTTTCCAGCACGTCGAGCAGGGCCAGCAGACGGCCAATGCCTTCGACCAGCACAGCGCCGCCGCAAGCCTGGCGAGTCGGCGCGCGACCAGTCAGTCGCGCCAGGAATGCGCCGACCGAGTCGTCGCAGGCCTGCTCGAGGCGCAGCGCGGCCACGCCCATCTGCAACGCGAGCAAGCGGGCGCAGGCCTGCGCTTCGGCCTGCGCGGGTTCGTTGCCGCCGTCGCCTTGGCCCAGGTGGTCCAGCGCATGGCGCAGCGTGCGCAATTGCGCTTCGCCGGCCTCGGCCCAGCGAGCCCAGCGGGCCAGTTGCGCGCCCTCGGCCGACAGCGCCGGGTCGCACAGCAGGTAATGCACAGCGAGCGTCTGGCCGTTTTCACGGTCGACGACGCGCGACACCAGCAAGCCTGCCTCGGTGCCACCCTCGGCGATGGAGCGGGTGCCGCGTGCCTGGCCTTCGAGCACGCGGACCGGGCTTTGCGCGATCCACTGCACAGCATCGCGGCCGCGATAGTCCATGTCTTGCACGGCGTGGAAGGTCAGCGTCTCGGCCAGCGCATCGAGCTTGAGGGCAGCCCCGCCGCTGGCCACCCGAGTGGTCTTGCGCGCGGTGGCCAGCCAGCGCTCACCGGTTTGCTGCCAGCGTGCCAGCACGGGGGCGGCAGGCATGGCGTCAAGTACGTTGACCACGGTGCGGGCGGCGGCGATGGCGGCGCACAGCGTGGCGGCATCGGCTTCCCATCCGCCCTGGCCGCCTTGCAGTGCCGGGCCGGTACGGCCGGCGGGCGCGGCGGCGGCGGCCAGCGGCAGGCCGTCGCGGTCCGCCAGGAACAGCGTGTGTTGCCAGGGGCGCGGCGCGCGCCGTCCCGCCACCGGTGTGGCCACCGTGGCGCTCAGCGACAGCACGAAGCGGTCGCAATGGCGGGTGAGGTCGCGGCAGGCGGCTTCGCGCACTTGCTGCGCCATCAGGCGCGGCGAGGGTGCGCTCTCATTGCGTTGCTGCCACAGCGAGCGGACCAGCTCAAAGCCATAGCTGCCAGCGCTCAGTTGCTCCACGCAATCGCCCACCGCGTTGGCACTGTCGGTCAGCGAGCGCAGCATGCCGTCGGCTCCGCCGGGGCTCGCCGCGCGCGTGGCTTCGCTATCGTCCTGCGCCGGCATGGCGCGACGCGCGGCTTCCGCGTCGGCAAACACCGAGCCGCGGCGCGGCGTCTGGAAGGCACGCTCGACAAGAGCCGCGCCGTTGGCAAGCTCAAGGTGCTCGGGCACGCGCTGGCCGGTCGAGGCGTAATACACCGGCAAGCGGTGGCGGATCACCACGTCGAGCACGGAGCCCAGGTGCGTGGCCTCGTCCAGCTTGCTGACGATGCAGCCGTCGATGCCGCCGTCGGGCGTGGCATCGTGGCGGTAGGCGTGGACGACTTCGTTGAGCGTGTCGCCGTGGCTGGCGCCGTTGAGCAGCAGGATGCGCTGCACCGGCGCCTGCACGCCGGCCAGCATGGCAATCTGCTCGGACAGGTTGCGGTCGCGCTGGCTCATGCCCACCGTGTCGATGATCACCAGGTGCTTCTCGGTCAGTGCCGCCAGCGCAAAGCGCAGGTCGGCCGCATCCTTGACCGCGTGCACGGGCACGCCAAGGATGTCGCCATAGATGCGCAATTGCTCGTGTGCGCCAATCCGGAACGTGTCGGTGGTCAGCAGCGCCAGGCGTTCCGGGCCGTGCTTGAGCACGAAGCGCGCGGCCAGCTTGGCGGTGGTGGTGGTCTTGCCCACGCCGGTGGGACCGACCAGCGCCAGCACGCCACCCTGGGCAAAGAGCGCATCTTCGTCGTTCAGCACCGGCACCTTGCGGGCGAGCTCCTGGCGGATCCAGGCCATGGCGGCAGGCCGGTCATGGCCCAGCGGCAAGTGACCCAGCAGCGAACGGGCGAGCTGCCCGGAGAAGCCAGCGGTCACTAACCAGGTAAACAGCGAATCGCGCAACGGGTCTGCGCCGATCGACGGCAGGCTGTGCGTGCCCACGCCGGAGAACTGGCGCTCCATCATGGCGCGCATGGTCTGCAGTTCGCCGCGCAGGTCGCCAAGGGCGCCGTCGACAGCGACCGCGGCAGCCGGCGGCGGCGTGAAAACCGGCGCGTTGCTGGAAATGGCGCCGAGGTCGGTGTCGCGCATCGCGACAATCTCCACGCCACCTTCAACGGTGCGGTTGGACAGCACCACCGCGTCCGGTCCCATCGCCTCGCGCACCTGGCGCAAAGCCTCACGGCCATTGGCCGCCACGAATTTAGCTACGCTCATTTTGCGAAACCCCTCACGCTGTGCCACCGATCATGGCGGTGATCCTGATATTTCGGTTGTCCGGCACCTCGGCATGCGAGAGCACCTTGAGTTGCGGCATGGTCCGGCGCAGGAAGCGCGCCAGCAACGGGCGCAGCGGATGCGGCACCAGCAGCACCGGATCCAGCCCCAGATGTTCTTGCCTGGTCACCGCGCCCTGCGTCTGCTGCAGCAGCGCATCGGCCAGGCCCGGCTCGATGCCGCCGCCGTTAGTGAGCGCTTGCGACAGCACGCGCTCCAATCCGGCGTCCAGGCCGATGACCTGGAGGTCGGCGCCGTTGGGGAACCACTGCTGGGTAATGGCACGGCCCAGCGCCACGCGCACCAGCGAGGTGAGCTCGTTGGGATCGCTGACCTTCGGCGCGTGCTCGGCCACCACGTCCAGCACGGTGCGCATGTCGCGGATCGGCACGCTTTCATCCAGCAGGTTCTGCAGGATCTTTTGCAGCGCGGTAAGCGTGATGACCTTGGGAACCAGGTCTTCGGTGAGCTTGGGAGATTCCTTGGCGATGCGGTCGAGCAGCGCCTGCACTTCCTGGCGGCCAAGCAGTTCAGCCGCGTGCATGTGGATCAGGTGGTTGAGGTGAGTCGCCACTACCGTGCTTGCGTCCACCACGGTGTAGCCGTAGGTCTGCGCCTGCTCCTTGAGGCCGCTCTCGATCCACACCGCGGGCAGGCCGAAGGCCGGGTCCTGGCTGGGCGTGCCCGGCAGCGCGCCGGACACCTGGCCGGGGTTGATCGCCATCCACTGCCCGGGCGCGGCTTCGCCGCGGCCGATCTCCACGCCCTTGAGCGTGATGCGGTAAGCATTGGGCTTGAGTTCCAGGTTGTCGCGGATATGCACTACCGGCACCAGGAAGCCGATCTCCTGCGCCACCTTCTTGCGGATGCTCTTGATGCGCCCGAGGAGCTCGCCGTTCTGCGCGCGGTCCACCAGCGGGATCAGGCGATAGCCCACCTCCATGCCGAGCGGATCGACCAGGGTGACATCGTCCCAGCTGGCTTCGGTCGATTCCGGCGCCACCGCGGGGGCGCGTTCCTCGCGCTTCTTTTCCTGCGCCTGCGCCACGTCGCGGCGTGCCACATAGCGGCCGAACCACACCAGTGCGCCGGCAAAGGCCAGGAAGGCGACGTGCGGCATGCCCGGGATGATGCCCATCATGCCAATGATGGCACCGGTCAGGTAGAGCACGCGAGGATTGGAGAACAGCTGGTCGGTCAGCTGCTGGCCCACGTCCTGCTCGTTGGAGACCCGCGAAACGATCACACCCGCGGCGGTGGAAATCACCAGCGCCGGGATCTGCGCGACCAGGCCATCGCCGATAGTCAACAGCGTGTAGTTGCGCACCGCGGTGGCGAAGTCCAGGTCATGCTGCACCATGCCCACCACCATGCCGGCGCCGACGTTGATGAACATGATCATCAGGCCCGCCACGGCATCGCCACGCACGAACTTGCTGGCGCCGTCCATCGCGCCGTAGAAGTCCGATTCCTGCGAGACCTCGGCGCGGCGCTTCTTGGCGCCTTCTTCATTGATCAGGCCTGCATTGAGGTCGGCGTCGATCGCCATCTGCTTGCCGGGCATGGCATCGAGCATGAAGCGCGCGCCAACTTCGGCGATACGCCCCGCGCCCTTGGTGATGACCATGAAGTTGATCACCACCAGGATCGCGAACACCACGATGCCCACGGCAAAGTTGCCGCCGACCAGGAAGTGGCCGAAGGCCTCGATCACCTTGCCCGCGGCGTCCGGCCCGGTGTGCCCTTCCATCAGCACGACCCGGGTCGAGGCCACGTTGAGCGACAGGCGCAGCAGCGTGGTGAACAGCAGCACCGCCGGGAAGGCGGCGAAGTCCAGCGCCTTCTGGGTGTACATGCCCACCAGCAGCACCATGATCGACAGGGCGATGTTGAACGTGAACAGCAGATCCAGGATAAAGGGTGGCAGCGGCAGGATCATCATGCCGAGGATCATGATGATCAGCAGCGGGCCGGCCAGGGCCTTCATCTGCCCGCCTGTCTGGCCCCCCGGCAGTTTGAACAGCGAGGTCAATGCGTTCATGCTTGGCTTTCCGGTACGGCTAACTCGTCAGGCACCAGCAGATCGGAGGGTGCCGCCGGATGCGGGCCGCTGCTGTGGTGCCAGTGTTTCAGTTGATAGACCCAGGCCAGGACTTCGGCCACGGAGGTATACAGGCCGGCAGGGATTTCCCTGCCCAGCTCTACGTGACGATGCAGTGCGCGCGCCAGCGGCGGCGCGCTCAGCAACGGCACGCCGTTCTCGACGGCAATCTCGCGGATGCGCGCGGCAATCGCGTCACTGCCCTTGGCGACCACGCGCGGCGCGCTCATGCGGCCTTCTTCGTAGCGCAGCGCCACGGCAAAGTGGGTCGGGTTGGTGACCACCACATCCGCCTTCGGCACCTCGGACATCATGCGGCGCTTGGCCATGGCACGCTGCTGCTGGCGGATGCGCCCCTTGATGTGCGGGTCGCCTTCGCTGTCCTTGTGCTCCTGCTTGACCTCTTCCTTGGTCATGCGCAGCTTCTTGTAGAAGGTCCAGTACTGCCAGGGCACGTCGAGCGCGGCCACCAGCACCAGCGAACCCGCCACCATCGCGGAGCAGCTCAGCACCATCTCCAGCATGTGCAGCAGCGCTTCGTGGATCGGCGCGCTCATCAGCGCAATGGCCTCGGGCAACCGCCGCCACAGCACCCAGCCAGCCACGCTGCCAACCAGCAGCGCCTTGGCAATGGCCTTCGCCAGTTCCACCAGCGACTGCGAGGAGAACAACCTGCCCAGCCCCTTGAGTGGCGAGAGGCGGGAGAAATCCGGGGCGAAAGACTTCGCGGAAAACATCCAGCCGCCCAGCAGCATGGGGCCGGCCAGCGCTGCCGCGCCAAAGAACAGCAGCAGCGGCAGGAAGGCCAGCAGGCCCTCCCAGACTGCGATGCCAAAGCGCGACATCATGCGTGTCGTGTCAAAGGCAATCGCCGGCTCGAAGGCCAGGCTGGCGTGCAATACGGCATCGAGCTTGCTGGCAAGCGTGCCGCCCAGCGTCCACAGGCCCACTACGCCGCTCATCAGCATGATCAGCGTGGCGAGCTCGCGCGAACGCACGACCTGCCCCTCTTCGCGCGCCTTTTCCAGGCGCCGCGCTGAGGCGGGTTCGGTTTTCTCGAGATCGCTTTCTTCGGACATGGCCGCTCCGTTACGAAGCGGCATGCGGCCGTTCGTCAGGATCGATTATCGGAGCGGAAACCGGCGGCCATTAGCCGGAATAGGACTGGGATTCTGGCGCTGTTTGCGCGATGGCGCCGCTTGGCGCGGGCCGGGCACGCGGGGCAGGGGCGGCATGCGCGATGCGCCGGGGGCGTTGCGGCGGGACACCCCGGGGAAGGGGCGTACGCGGGACGGCCGGGCGGGCCCGCGCTCCTTGCCTGGCGATCAGAAGATCAGAAGCCCAGGCTGGCGAGCAGGTCGTCGACCTGCGACTGGTCGGAAACCACGTCGGCCTTGCCTTCGGGGTTGACCTGCGGTCCATTCATCAACGTAGCCGGCGCTTCCACGCGGCGATCGGCCGGGACATTGTCGATCAGCACCTGCAGCAGTTCCTGCTCCAGGGAGTGGATCATGTCCATCATCTTCTTGATGACCTGGCCGGTCAGGTCCTGGAAGTCCTGCGCCATCATGATGTCGAGCAGGTGGCTGCCGGTGGCGCGGGCCTGCTGCGGCACGTCGGTCAGGAAGGCGCGGGTGTCGAGCACGAGCTCGCGCGCGTCTCCCAGCTCCACCGGCGTTTCGAACCAGGCTTCCCAGCGCTTGTCGAGCGCCTCGGCCTGTTTCTCCATGCCGGACTGGATCGGCTGCGCCAGTTCCACCGCGGTCAGCGTGCGCTCGGCAGCCTGCTCGGTCATGGAGGCGATATAGCTGAGCCGGTCGCGCGCATCGGGGATGGCCTGCGCGGCACGCTCGATTTCCTTGTCGAGCCCCAATTCGCGCATATTGTCGCGCAGCATCCGCGTCAGGGCGCCAATGCGCTGGAACAGCTGCTCGGCAGATTCGTTGCTGAGAGTCGGAGTCGTCGACATGTCGCCCACCTTATGCCCCTTCCTTCGCCAGTTTCTCGAAGATCTTGGTAATTTTCTCGTCGAGCGTCGCTGCCGTGAATGGCTTGACCACATAGCCGTTCGCGCCGGCCTGTGCCGCGGCGATGATGTTCTCCTTCTTGGCCTCGGCCGTCACCATCAGCACCGGCAGCTTGGCCAGCGGCCCTTCGGCGCGAATCGCCTGCAGCATGCTCAGGCCGTCCATGTTCGGCATGTTCCAGTCGGAAATGACGAACTGGAAGCTGCCGTCCTTGACCTTCTCCAGGCCCGCGGCGCCGTCTTCGGCTTCCTCGACGTTGGCAAAGCCCAGTTCCTTAAGCAGGTTGCGGATGATGCGACGCATGGTGGGGAAGTCATCGACCACCAGGATCTTCATGTTCTTGTCCACTCTAACGGCTCCAATACAGTTGTGGAAAGTTGCTGCAATACTTGCGCTGGCTCATCGCGTGCAGCGGTACTACCTCATGCACCCCACCGGCGGCTATCGCCTCCTTGGGCATGCCGAACACGATGCAACTGCTCTCATCCTGTGCCAGGTTATAAGCACCGGCCTCGCGCATGCGCAGCATGCCTTGCGCCCCGTCCTTGCCCATGCCCGTCAGCATCACGCCGATGGCGTTCTTGCCTGCGTGCTTGGCGGCCGAATCGAACAGCACCTCGACCGACGGCCGGTGGCGGTTGACTGCCGGCTCCTGCGACAGGTGGGCCACATAGTTGGCCCCGCTGCGCGCGAGCAGCAGGTGCGAGTCGCCCGGGGCAATATAGGCGTAGCCGGGCAGCACGCGCTCGCCGTGCTCCGCTTCCTTGACCGTGATCCGGCACAGGCCGTCCAGGCGCTGCGCGAACGAGCGCGTGAAGCCGGCCGGCATATGCTGGACGATCAGCACGGCGGGGCAATCGGGCGGCATCGGCATCAGGAATTCCTTGATGGCCTCGGTGCCGCCGGTGGACGCACCAACGATAATCAGCTTTTCCGTGGATAGCAACGGGCTGCGCAGCATCGGGGTAGCCGGCGCGGCCGCTTCCCCGCTGGCGGGTGCGTTGCTGCGGATGCGCGCACGCGACGCGGCACGGATCTTGTCGGCGATGGTGTCGGTGTAATCCATCAGGCCGTCGCGGATGCCGAGCTTGGGCTTGGTGACGAAATCCACCGCGCCGAGCTCCAGCGCGCGCATCGTGATTTCCGAGCCGCGCTCGGTCAGCGACGACACCATCAGCACCGGCATCGGGCGCAGGCGCATCAGCCGCTCGAGGAAATCCAGCCCGTCCATGCGCGGCATTTCCACGTCCAGCGTAAGCACATCCGGATTCAGGCGCTTGATCAGGTCGCGCGCCACCAGCGGATCGGGGGCGGTACCCACCACCTCCATATCGCTCTGGCTGTTGATGATCTCCGTCATCAGGCTGCGTATCAGCGCGGAGTCGTCCACGCACAATACCTTGATCTTGGCGGCAGTCATGTCTGGATAAAGTCCTTGTCGTATCAGGAAACGGCAGCCGACGGCGCACGCCGCGAAAACAGTTCCGCGCCGCCCTTTGCGGGCGCCGTCGCGGAGCTGGCAATGGCGCGTGCCAGCGCGCGTTCGTTGCGCTCGACCACCACCTGGTCGTCCTGTCGGGTGAGCCGGCGCACCAGCGCCAGCCCGGTAAGCGGGAAATAGCTGACGCGGCGCGCGTGCGGGCCACGCAGGTCCTGGGCGGCCACGCGGATCTCCTCGGCCTTCAGGTACCTGAGCACGAACTCGGCGTTGCGATCGCCGATATTGAGCGTGGTCATGTTGGCCAGCACCGCGCCGCCGCCGAACACCTTGGCTTCGAGCCGCTCGCGGCGCGCGCCCATCTTCAGCAATTCGTTGATCAGCACTTCCAGCGCGTAGGAGCCGTAGCGCATCGATGCGCTGAGCAGCCGGTCCGCACCCGCGCCCGCACCATCATCGTCCGGCAGCATGAAATGGTTCATGCCCCCGACCCCGGCCGTCTCGTCGCGGATGCATGCTGCTACGCACGAGCCGAGCACCGTGGTCAGCACCACGTCCTCGCGGGTCACGTAGTACTCGTTGGGCAGCAGCTTGATGGCTTGCTTGCCGAATTCCCGGTCAAAGTAGCTCCGGGTGGCAATCGCCTCGGGCAATTGGGGCGTGCGCATCATGATCCTCCCAGCCGGACCGACTGCGGCGCCAGTTCATAGACAGTCTGCCCGCGCAGCTGGAAGGCGCGCGTCACGTAGGAGAAATTCTCGGAGTGGCCCGCGAACAGCAGTCCGTGCGGCTTGAGCAGCGGCACGAAGCGCTCCAGTATCTTGCCCTGGGTAGGCTTGTCGAAATAGATCATCACGTTGCGGCAGAAGATCGCGTCGAACTTCTCGCGAATCCCCCAGTCGGGCGCCAGCAGGTTGAGCGGCTCGAAACTGATGGTGCCCGCCAGCTCCGGCTTGACCTTGACCGCGCCGGCGCGCTGGCCGGTGCCCTTGAGGAAGAAGCGCTTGAGCCGCTCCGGCGAGAGCTTGTTCACCTGCTCGGCCGTATAGACGCCGGAGCGGGCCTTGGCCAGCACCTGGGTGTCGATATCGGTTGCCAGCACGGTGGCGGCGCGCTCGCCGAGCGCCTCGGCCAGCGTGATGGCGATCGAGTAGGGTTCCTCGCCGGTGGACGCGGCCGAGCACCATACCGAGTAGGGCCGGCCGGTTTTCTTGGCGTGTTCCGCCAGCAAGGGGAAGTGATGGGCTTCGCGGAAGAACGACGTCAGGTTGGTGGTGAGCGCGTTGGTAAAGAACTCCCACTCCTCCGAGCCGTCATCGGCATCCAGCATTGCCAGGTAAGTGCCGAAATCGACCAGCTGCAGCGTGCGCAGCCGTCGCGCCAGCCGGCTGTACACCATCTCTCGCTTGTGGCTGCCAAGCGAGATGCCCGCGCGGCGATGAATCATCGCGCGGATCTTCTCGAAGTCCCGCTCGGTCAGCAGGAAGTCACGCGGCTCGTCGCGCCGCAGGGAAGCGGGCTGCGCTGATTGCGGGCCGGCGGCAAAGGCGGTTGGGCGAAGCTGCGTCATGTGTTGCGGGGGCTTTTGGCCGTGGTCTTGCTGGGGCTTGCTTTGGTGAACTCAGGCGGATCTGTGCGGGATCAGGCGAGCTCGGCTTCGACCAGTTCCATTTCGGCACTGGTCATCAGCTTCTCGATGTCGATCAGGATCAGCATGCGGCCGTCGACAGTGCCGAGGCCGGTCAGGTGATCGTTGGAGACCGAGACGCCGAACTCCGGCGCTGGCTTGATGGCTTCGCCGGTCAGGGTCAGCACGTCCGATACGCCGTCCACCACGATGCCAACCACACGGCCCGCGATATTGAGGATGATGACCACGGTGTGGTGGTCGTAGCGCACGTTGCCCAAGCGGAACTTCAGGCGCAGGTCCACGATCGGCACGATCACGCCGCGCAGATTGGTCACGCCCTTGATGAAATCGGGCGCATTCGCCAGGCGGGTCACCGCGTCGTAGCCGCGGATCTCCTGCACCTTGAGAATGTCGATGCCATACTCTTCGCTTCCTAGCGTGAAAACCAGGAACTCCTGCCCGGAAGCTTCGCTCCCGGGGGTATCGATGTGTCCGATGCCGGCCATGATGTCTTGTTCTCCTGAGCGTTAAGCAAGCGCCGGGTCTTGGCGGCGCACTCCGGTGCGCTGCAGCGCGCCGACGTCCACGATCAGTGCCACGCTGCCGTCGCCCAGGATGGTGGCGGCGGAAATGCAAGGCACCTTGCGGTAGTTGGTTTCGAGGTTCTTCAGCACGACCTGGTGCTGGCCGATCAGTTGGTCCACCAGCAGCGCGAAACGCTTGCCTTCGGCCTGCAGGATCACGGCGATGCCCTGGGTCGGTTCCTGCACGGCTTCGGCCACGTTGAACACGCGATGCAACTCCAGCAGCGGCAGGTACTCGCCGCGCACATGCATCACGCGGTCGTTGTTGGCTGCCGTGTGCACGTCTTCCGGCTTGGGCTGCAGCGACTCCATCACGCAGTTCAGCGGCAGGATGAAGGTCTCGGCGCCCACCTTGACGGACATGCCGTCCAGGATCGCCAGCGTCAGCGGCAGCACGATGCGGGTGGTGGTGCCCTGGCCGGGACGCGAGGTAACCTCGACGTGGCCGCCCATTTCCTGGATGTTCCGCTTGACCACGTCCATGCCCACGCCGCGGCCGGACAAGTCGGTCACCGCTTCGGCGGTGGAGAAGCCCGGCGCGAAGATCAGTTGCCAGACTTCGTCGTCGCTGATGTTCTCCGACACCGGCAGGCCGTTCTGCAGCGCCTTGGCAAGGATCTTGTCGCGGCGCAGGCCGCCACCGTCGTCGCTTACTTCAATGACGATGTTGCCGCCGTGATGCTGTGCCGAGAGGATCAGCTGCCCGGTGGGTTCCTTGCCCGCGGCAACACGCAAGTCCGGGGTCTCGATGCCGTGGTCCAGGCTGTTGCGCACCAGGTGGGTCAGCGGATCGATGATGCGTTCGATCAGGCTCTTGTCGAGCTCGGTGGCCTTACCGAAGGTGACCAGGTCGATCTGCTTGCCCAGCTTGCCGGCGAGGTCGCGCACCAGGCGCGGGAAGCGCGAGAAGACGTAGTCCATCGGCATCATGCGGATCGACATCACCGCTTCCTGCAGGTCGCGCGCATTGCGCTCGAGCTGGCCCATGCCGGAGAACAAGCGGTCGAACAGCACCGGATCGAGCGCGGACGCGGTCTGCGCCAGCATCGATTGCGTGATGACCAGCTCGCCCACCAGGTTGATGATCTGGTCCACTTTTTCGGTGGGCACGCGGATGGAGCCGGACTCCTGCGCGTGAGCGGCCGCGGCGGGCTGCGCCTTGGCTTTTTCCTTGGCGGGCGCGGCCGGGGCCTGCGCCGGTGCTGCGGCGACCGGCGCGGGCGCAGCAGCCTCAGGGACCGGCTCGGCTGCGGCCGGCGCTGCGGCCGCAGCCGGCGCATCCGCCGCTTCGACGACGATCTGGTCGCCGTCGACGACGAAGCAGCACACCGCGATGATGTCATCGGCGCTGCACTGGCTCGACAGCCACACGGTGAGATCGCCGCCCTCTTCCTTCTGCCCGGTGATCTCGCCCAGGTTGGCAAGTTCCTCGCGCAACAGCGCCTGGTCCGAAGGCGACACCTTGACCAGCGTCACCTTCAGGCCGCCGCCGGCGGCTGCCGGTGCCGCCGGTGCCGCGGCTGGCGCTGCGGCAACAGGCGCAGCCGGGGCGCTCGCCGCCGCCGGCGTGCCGCCCGCAGCCTCGAGCGCCAGTTGCTGAAGAACGGCGCAGATACGCGCCAGCGTTTCCGGATCGGGTTCCGTACCGTTACGGTAGGCGTTGAGCTGATCTTGCAACACGTCCTTGGTTTCCAGAAAAGTGTCGATGATGGTCCGGGACAACGCCAGTTCCCGCCGCCGCGTACGGTCAAGCAGGTTTTCCAGCAGGTGCGTGGTTTCGGTCAGGGCAGCGAAGCCGAACGTGGCCGCGCCGCCCTTGATAGAGTGCGCCGCGCGAAAAATCGCATTGAGCTCTTCCGCATCGGGGGATTCGAGATCCAGCCCAAGCAGCAGTTGCTCCATTTCCACGAGGAGCTCTTCCGCCTCCTCGAAAAAGGTCTGGTAGAACTGCGTGATATCGATATCGACAGACATAACCGTCCTGGCTCACTGAATTTTGCTGCGAAGTCCGCTGCCGGCATGGCAGGCGGTCTTCATTGAACACTGCCCGGCTTGGCCGGGGCCGCGGCGGCGTTGCCCGGCGCAGCCGCAGCCGGGGCGGCCGAAGCGGCCGGCGCGACTGCGGTTGCAGGGGCGGAGGCGGCCGCCAGGCCTGCCTGCACTTCCTTGCCGGCTTCACCGGCCTTTGCTGCGATCGAAACCTCGGCGGCGCTGGCATTCTCAGCCTCGATCCGAGACTGCGCGCGCTGGTTCAGCACCACGATGCTGATGCGGCGATTCACCGGCGCGAGATCGTCCTTCTTGTCGAGCGGCATGGTCGCGGCCAGGCCAATCACACGCAGCACCTTGCCCTCGTTCATGCCGCCGGCAACCAGCTCGCGCCGGGAGGCGTTGGAGCGGTCTGAAGATAGCTCCCAGTTGCTATACGTGCGCTCGCCATTGGAATAGTTGGCGGAGTCGGTATGGCCGGACAGGCTGACCTTGTTGGGCATCTCGTTGAGCACCGGGCCGATCTCGCGCAGGATGCTGCGCATATACGGCTCGACCGCGGCGCTGCCGGTACGGAACATCGGCCGGTTCTGCGTATCCAGGATCTGGATGCGCAAACCTTCGCTGGTGATATCGAGCAGCAACTGCGGGCGGAACTGGCGCAGCACGGGGTTGTTCTCGATGATCTGCTCAAGACGCTTCTTGAGCGAGCGCAGGCGCTCGGCTTCCTGGCGCTCCTTGGCCTTTTCCGTGGCGTCTTCAGGCGTCTTCCTGACTTCCGCGTCCTGGCGGGTCACGTCAGTGCCGCCGCCAGGGATCACGCTGGAAGACAGGCTGCTCTTGTTGCCGCCCGCAATGGCCACTTTCAGCGGCGTGCGGAAATACTCGGCCAATTGCACCAGGTCCTTGGGCTGGGCAGCCTTCAGCAGCCAAAGCACAAGGAACAGCGCCATCATTGCCGTCATGAAGTCGGCGTAGGCGATCTTCCACGATCCGCCATGATGCCCGGCGCTGCTCTTCTTGATGCGTTTGACGACAATGGGGTGCGCACCGTGCTCACTGCTCATCGCTGTCGCTCCTCTTCGTCAGGTAATGCTCTTGACTTCGCGGACGTGGTCGTCCAGTTCGAGGAAGGATGGCCGCTCGGTCGAGTACAACACCTTGCGACCGAACTCCACCGCCACCAGAGGTGCATACCCATTGAGCGAAGCCAGCAGCGTGACCTTGATGCACTCGTACATCTTCACGGCTTCGTCCACTTGGTGCTCGACCCGCGCCGCCAGTGGCGAGACAAAGCCGTAGGCGAGCAAGATGCCGAGGAAGGTACCGACCATGGCGTGTGCAATCAGCGCGCCCAGTTCGGCCGGCGGCAGGTCTGCCGAGGCCAGCGCGTGCACCACGCCCATCACCGCGGCGACAATGCCGAAGGCGGGCAGGCCATCGCCGATCCGGGTCAGCGCATGCGCCGGCACCTCGGCTTCGTGGCGGAAGGTCTCGATCTCGTGATCCATCAGGGTCTCGATCTCGAAGGCGTTCATATTGCCGTTGACCATCATGCGCAGGTAGTCCGTCAGGAACTCCATCATTCCCGGGTCGGCAAGGATGCGCGGATACTGGCTGAACACGCTGCTGGCCGCCGGATCCGCGATTTCCTTCTCGAGGAACAGGATGCCTTCGCGGCGGGCCTTGGACAGCAGGACATAGAGCAGCGCCATGACTTCCATGTACAGCGCCTTGCTGTACTTGCTGCTGCGAAACAGTGTCGGCAGCACGCGCATGGTGGCCTTGATAGCCTTGCCATTATTGGAGCTGATGAACGCACCGACTGCAGCGCCCCCAATGATGACAAGCTCTGCCGGCTGATAAAGCGCGCCCATATGGCCGCCGGTCATGGCGTATCCACCAAGCACCGCCACTATCACGACAACAAAGCCAATTACAACTAGCACGATTGATTCCCCGTCAGAAAAACACGCGTCAGGCACGCACAAGCGTCACCCCTCCAGCCAGGCGGATAGACCGCCTGCCTTGGCTGGGCTCAGCTGTCACGCAGGCTGCCATCGGATCTGAGACCTTGGGACTATCGGGCCTTGAAGCCTTGGGTCCTGAAGTCCGGTCCGTCTTAAGACTTAACGACTGAAGACGGCAAGACTTGAAGACTTAGTGCCCTATCGACCCAAGGATTTCAGTCAGGCGACAGCTTGCGCTGGTGCGATGTCCTTCGAGAGCTTCTTGGCTTTGCCGGCACGCGAGGGCGGACGGCACAGGCTGCATACGAAATTCGCATGCGGCTCGTACGCGTGCGCAACGAAACGCCCGCCGCAGCAGGTGCAGCTGGAAAGCTGCAGCATGTTGCTCTCGAAAAACCGTACTAACGTCCAGGCACGGGTGAAACTTAAGACAATTTCGCTTTCGAGCAGCGATACGTGCTCAAGATAGAGCCGATAGGCTGCCACCACGCCGCGGATGCCAACCGTCTCGCCCTGCTGGACCATGAACTGATAGGCCGAGAAGAACAGCGAGGAATGGATGTTTGGCAACCAGGTGGTGAACCAGTCGGTCGAGAAGGGGAGCATGCCCTTGGGCGGCGAGGCGCCGCGCAGCTCCTTGTAGAGGCGGATCAGGCGATCGCGCGAGAGCGTGGTCTCGGCTTCGAGGACTTGCAGGCGCGCACCCAGGCCGATCAGCTCAATGGCGAGCTGGGTCTGGTTGGCATCCTGCAGGACGCTCTTGCGATTGGGGACGGGAGTGGCCGTGGTACTCCGGGCTGACGGGGCCTGCAGGAGCGCGGTCAATTGAGCGACTCCACGGGCTGCCGTGCGAGCAGGATCGCAGCATGGATCTGCTGCATATCATGGCTCTTGGCCGTATGGGTGAGTGTCGACAGCAAGGCATGGTCGTCGAACCGAAAACGGCATAGGACCATGTTTGATGCTGCCAGTTTGACAAGCTGGGCCGGTGTCAACTTGGCGAGGATGTCGGCAATTTCCTTGCTGACACCAAGCCTGAACATGGCTTCCAGATGATTTTCGCGCACCAGGCGTTGCGCGAGCAGCAGATAGGCGAGATTGACCTCCCTGATCTCCTGGAGAACTTCACTGCTTTCCAATTTTTCCCCGCTACCAAAAAAAGCCCTTCGACCGCTTGTCCGGCGCTTACCCGCAGCCGAAGGCTGAAGGCGACCAGATCGTTTGAGTGCGTGTGCGACGGGTACTGCGTACGACTACGGAACTGCGCTTGGTCAGACCTATCTGAAACGTTACAAATGTTACAGAGTGTAAGTGCGACTGACAGTGTTATATCGGCAATCTGATCGGACTGCCAATCCCCTCTTACGTTGGGGTACGGCAATGTCGCATGAAACATACATGGGATTCAAAGTTTGTAACGGTCATCTCCTTGTCATGTGATTTGCATCAAAACTGTTACGCGTATGTAACAGAAGAAAAGCACTAAATTAGCCCGTTAGGTCATCCCGTCCGAGGGTGTACTAGTCGCATTCCTCTATTGACGAGCTAGCCTCACTACACTAGGACCCTGCGCAGCCATGCAGCCACCCGTGCGAACAGGTCGTCGGGCTCTTCGCGGAACAGATGCGGGCAGGTTTGCTCCACCTGCTCCATCACGCGCGCGGCTTCTTCGGCACTCACGGTGCCGTAGTCCATCGATAGCCCCAGCAACGCGCGCAACTCGCCCAGCCGCGAGCGTGCCGCGCCGGCGGTGCGCTCAGTCTGCACCATGTACATAAGGTCGTAGACCCGGCGGCGCAGGCTTTGCGCGACGCGCCATGCCGGTGTCTGCATCTGCTCCTCGAGCGTACGGATATCCACCGCGGAGGTGGCCAGCTGGGATGCCAGGGGATCGGTAAAGGCTAGGTCAGCCCCGGCGTCCTCCAGGATCTGCCGGGACCAGTCACGGGCGTGCGCAAGGCGTTCCTGGGGCGTCCACTCGTAGCGCACCGCCAGGCCGAAGCCATAGCGCTGCGCGTCGCGCATCAGCGTCGCCATGGCATTGGGCAGCTGCTTGTTGAACACACGCTTGGCCCAGGCGTACTCCCCACCCGAGAGCAACCGCGTGACGGCGCGCTCGGTCAGCGGGCCGTCATGGTGCAGCAGGCGCGCCCGCAGGAAGTCATCGAAGCCGGGCGGCGTGAACTCGTTGTCCAACCCGGTCGAGAGCTTGACGAAGTGCTCGAACTCGGCGCGCAGCTTGGCCGCAGCCTCTTCGGGCAGCGCCAGGGTGATTTCAGTAGTCATGATGTGCAGGTCTGCCTATGCCGCTGACGGCGGGAGCACCTTATTCGCCGTCAGAAAGCGCTCCAGTCGCCGCTTTCCGAGGTAGCCAGGGCTACGGGACGAGCCGCGCGCGCCGTCACCGGCGCAGGCGCTTCACGTCCGCCCTCGCGCTCAGCCTTGTCCACCGGCGCGGGCTCGGCGTGACCGGACTCTTCGTGGCGGATGGCGGGTGCCGACGGCTCCATGCGCCTGGGCTTGACCTTGGTCGCAGCGATCACCTTGGGCTGCGGCGCTTGCGCGCGGGAGCCGGCAAAGCCATCCGTTTCGGCCAGGCGGAAGCTCGCTACCGAGGATTGCAGGCGCGTAGCCTGATCTTCCAGCGAACCGGCGGCAGCTGCGGCCTCCTCGACCAGCGCCGCGTTCTGCTGCGTCACCTCGTCCATTTGCGCCACCGCCTTGTTGACCTGCTCGATGCCCGAGCTCTGCTCGGCGGACGCCGCGCTGATCTCGCCCATGATGTCCGTCACGCGCTTGACCGCCTGCACGATCTCACCCATGGTGTGCCCGGCCTGGCCCACCAGCGTCGAGCCGTTGTCCACACGCGCCACCGTGTCTCCGATCAGGCCCTTGATTTCCTTGGCCGCATTCGCGCTGCGCTGCGCCAGGCTGCGCACCTCGCCTGCCACCACCGCGAAGCCCCGGCCCTGTTCGCCGGCGCGCGCGGCTTCCACTGCCGCGTTCAGCGCCAGGATATTGGTCTGGAAGGCAATGCCTTCGATCACACCAATAATGTCGACGATCTTCCTGGATGCATCGTTGATCTCATCCATGGTCTTCACCACGCGGCCCACCACTTCGCCACCCTTGACCGCGGTCTCGGAGGCGTTGGCCGCCAGGCCGCTGGCCTGGCGCGCGTTGTCCGCGTTCTGGCGCACCGTGCTGGTCAGCTCTTCCATGCTCGATGCGGTTTCTTCCAGCGAGGCCGCCTGCTGCTCGGTGCGCTGTGACAGGTCGCTGTTGCCCGCGGCAATCTCACGCGAGGCGGATGCGATCGATCCCGCGGAATCCTTGAAGTCGCGCACCATGGCCGAGAGTTGCTGCTGCATCTGTTTCATGGCGTGCAGCAGGCTGTCCTTGTCGCCCGCACGCAACTTCACGTCTGCCGAGAAATCGCCCTCGGCGATACGCGAGGCAATGTCCACCGCGTAGGCCGGCTCGCCGCCCAACTGGCGCGACAGCGTACGGGCCAGGAAGGCGCCCAGCAGCACAGAGACGGCCAGGCCGCCCAGCACCAGGCCCAGCATCCACAGGCGGGAGCTTTCGTAGACGCCACGTGCTTCGTCCATATTGGCCAGCGCGCGATCGTCGCGGCGCTTGACCATCTTTGCCATGATGTCTTCGAGCGCACGGCTATCCTTGATCAGGTCGGCGCTTTCGCTAAAGACCTGGCTTTCAAACTGCGAGGTATCGAGCGGCTGCTTGCTGACGAGCGCCACATACTTGCCCAGCCGCTCACGGTAGGCCGGCAACAGGGTATCGAATTGCTTGACGAGGGCGATCCCCTCGGGCTGGCTGAACGCAGGACGCGCACGCTTTACGCTCTCGTCCAGCAGGACCAGCGACTTTTCGATCTGTTCCTTCTCGGCGGCGCGCTCACCCATGGTCGAAGCCGACAGCAGCGCGATCTGCGCGCGGCTGGAATAGAGCAGGTCGATGTTGCCGCTCTGCACCGCCTTGAGCGCCTGCAGGTCGTCGTGATAGATCCTGCTGGTCCAGTCCGTCATGCGCCCCATGTTGATGACGCCCAGCAGACCCATCACCGCGCCGATAAGCGACACGACCAGAAAGCCGACGACCAGCTTGGTCGTGACGCGGAGCTGATTGAACCATTGCATGCAGACTACCTCTTTTTTCTGAATGACTTGACCGGGGGCCTCATCTGTCCGCTGCCGGCGGGTTGCCGGCGATGCGCACGACAGGCGCTACTTCTTCTTTTAGAACACGCTTTCAGGCCGATTGCCTCGACACTGCTTGATCTCTTTCTCTTTTCAGGCTTGCGCCAGATGCGGCGCGTCGCCCTGGCGGGCGCGCACCGGCCGTGCTTCAGGGCGCAAGCTGACGCGGAAGGTAGCCACCGCATCGCGCAGGCGCCCGGCCTGATCTTCGAGCGCGCCTGCCGCGGCCGCGGCCTGCTCGACCAGCGCCGCGTTCTGCTGCGTCACTTCGTCCATTTGCGCCACCGCCTTGTTGACCTGCTCGATGCCCGAGCTCTGCTCGGCGGACGCCGCGCTGATCTCGCCCATGATGTCCGTCACGCTCTTGACCGCCTGCACGATCTCGCCCATGGTCAGCCCGGCCTGGCCCACCAGCGCCGAGCCGTTGTCCACCCGTGCCACCGTGTCGCCGATCAAGCCCTTGATTTCCTTGGCCGCGTTCGCGCTGCGCTGTGCCAGCCCGCGCACCTCGCCCGCCACCACCGCGAAGCCCCGGCCCTGTTCGCCGGCGCGCGCGGCTTCCACCGCCGCGTTCAGCGCCAGGATATTGGTCTGGAAGGCGATGCCTTCGATCACGCCGATAATGTCGACGATCTTCTTCGATGCACCATTGATGTCATCCATGGTCTGCACCACACGGCCCACCACTTCGCCGCCCTTGACGGCAATCTCGGAGGCGTTGGCTGCCAGGCCGCTGGCCTGGCGCGCGTTGTCCGCGTTCTGGCGCACCGTGCTGGTCAGCTCTTCCATGCTCGATGCGGTTTCTTCCAGCGAGGCCGCCTGCTGCTCGGTGCGCTGCGACAGGTCGCTGTTGCCCGCGGCCACCTGGCGCGTTGCCGTGGAAATGCTCGTCATGCCCTCCTGTATCTCGGCCACCACCGACAGCAAGCTGCGCTGCATCGTGCGCATGGCACGCGCCAGCGCCCCCACCTCGTCGCTTGCGCGGTAGTCCAGGCGCGTGGTGAGATCGCCCGCGCCCATGCGCAAGGCAAAGTCGAGCATGTCCTGCACCGGCCGGTTCACGCGTGCCAGCAGCAGCGTGCCGCCGATAAAGGATGACGCGACCGCCAGCCCGAAGCCGCCCCACAGCCAGGGCCGCAACTGGCTAATGGCTTGTGCCCCGGCCAGCGCCTCGAAGGCCAGCAGCGCCGTGAGGAACCACACCAGGCCCGCCGCCTGCGACAGCAGGATGCGCCGCTTGAGCGTGATCTTGCCCAGGCGAGCCGGCAGCCCAGCCAAGCCCCTGCGCACCACGGCACCGTCGCGCACGGCCAGGCCCGAGCCGCTGCCCTCGCGCAGCCGCGCGTAGGCGGCGCCCGCTGCCTCAACCTGCTCGCGCTGCGGCATCGAGCGCACCGAGGTGTAGCCCACCAGCTGGCCGTCGACAATCGTGGGCGTCACCGTAGCGCTGACCCAGTAGAAATCACCGTCCTTGCGGCGGTTCTTGACAATGCCAACCCACGAGCGACCGGCCTGGATGGTCTTCCACAGGTCGACGAATGCCTCCGGCGGCATGTCCGGATGGCGGACCAGGTTGTGTGCGGCGCCGAGCAATTCCTCGGGTTCGAATCCGCTGGCTTCGATAAAAGCGCGATTGGCGAACGTAATGCGCCCCTTCAGGTCGGTCCTGGAGATCAGGTAATCGTCTGCGCGGAGCTTGTACTCGCGGGAGGTAACGGGTTGATTATTTCGCATGGATGGAAGACTGCGTGGATCGGACTCTCGCTACGTGCGCCCGCCTCAGGCGGCCGCGGCTGCCTCAATGGCTGCGAGTTCTTCGGTGTCTAGCAGCTTCTCGATATCGACGAGGATGAGCATGCGGCTTTCGAGCGAACCGATGCCGCGGATGTAGTCCGTCTCGCCGGAGAGCTGGGGTGCTTGCCGGATCTGGCCCGGGGCCAGCGTCAGCACGTCGGATACGCCGTCGACCACGATGCCGGTGGTGCGATCGTGCAGGTCGACGATGATCACGACCGTGTACTGGTCATAGTTGATCTTGTCCTGGCGAAACTTGATGCGCAGGTCGATGATCGGGACGATGATCCCGCGCAGGTTGACCACGCCCTTGAGATAGGCTGGCGCATTGGCAATCTGCGTGACGTTCTCATAGCCACGGATCTCCTGCACCTTGAGGATGTCGACGCCGTACTCCTCGCCGCCCAACCTGAACGCGAGGAACTCCTCCCCCGTGCCCTCTGTCTTGTTCCCGGTTTTCATTTGCTGGCTCCCGCTGCCATGACCGGCCATGCGGCGCTGGCAAAGCCGCAGCCGGCCGGCCCGCGGGAGGGCAGCCAGGCCGAGACTCTGCCTGCGACGAGGCACGAATATCGTTTACCTCTTAACGGCAGTCCTGGACGTGACTGAAGGGCAACAATACCAAGGCATTTACCCTACCTTGGAGGGGTCTAGCAGCGCATTCACAGCCTCCATCAGCTGATCCGGATCGAACGGCTTGGCCAGGAAGCCGGACGCGCCGGCCACGCGAGCCTGCTCGCGCACCTGGCTGTCGGCCTCGGTGCTCAGCATCAGCATCGGGACGGCGGCATAGGCGGCGCGCCCGCGCAGCTTGCGGATCAGGGTCAGGCCGTCCGTTCCCGGCATCACCTGGTCGGTCACCAGCATGCCGAAAGTGGCGTCCAGGGCGAGCGCCAGCGCCTCGTCACCGTCGGCGGCTTCGGACACGCCGTAGCCCCCCGCGCGCAAGCAGGCGCCAATCATGCGGCGCAAGGAGGGAGAATCATCGACAACTAGAATATGAGGCAAAGACATAGCGGCTCCGTTGACAGCACGATGGTGAGTCCACAAGCCGGGGTTCTGGCCCGGTGGACCGATGTTCCTGCGGACGGGGCTGCGGTGTGCGGCGAAGCGCGACTGGAGTGGCCGGTGCAAACAACGCCCCTTTGGGGCATATCGGCAGCGGTGGCCGAATCCGTAGTACGGTTGCGTGGATCGGCGGGATTTGTTACCCCACGAGCATGGGGTGCATCTGCCGGCGGCGGGTGGGCATACTACGGCCTCGCCGTAAAATGGCCCTCGCACCGGTGGGCCATGGCACGCCTGCGCTACCCGCGACTGAGGCACTGCAATACCATCGGAACGTGATCATGTCGAACTTGCCAGGCCCGCAGTGGAGCAAACGGGATACCCCTGACCCGTGCCAACCCGACAAGCTCACCGTCTTCGTCCAGGGTGCCCCGGACGCATTGCTGGCGTCGCTGCCGGATTTTGGTGGATGCCTGCACTGGGTATCGCGGCGCCCGCGCCAGCCGGCTGATGCGCAGCTTGTGATCGTGGAGCGGCAGATCAGCGCTACCACCGCCCAACGCCTGCGCTCCCTGCGCCATCCCGATCGCCTGGTGCTCACATTGCTGGTCGACGGCCTGCCACATGCCGCCACTGGCTGCGGGCCCATCGTGCCGACCACCGCCGAGGCGCTGCCGCGCACCCTGCAGCTGCTGGCTTCGGTGCTGTTCGCGCCAGTGCTCAGCGACGGACCCATGCCACTGAACTGGCGCGATGTGCAGACGGTAGCCAATCGCGACGCCGTTGGCCTGCCCTTGCACCTGGACACCAGCAGCGAGGCCGGCATGTCGGATGAGCTGCTGATGCAGCTAGCGCGCTTTCACGGCCGCACGCGGATCGAGCCGGAGGCGCTGCTGGCGAGCATCTACCTGCCGCGCGGGCTGCCGTCGCTGGTTAGCTGCAGCCAGCAGTTGCGCCGGCTTGGGGCCGTTACCGGGCACTATTGCGAGACTCGCTTTGCCTTGCTGGTGCCGGAGAGCGGGCGGTTTACCCGCCTGTTGGCATTGTTTCCGCCTGGAGGTGCCTTACCGGAGCCTTTCACACCCAGAAAGTGAGGTCTGACGGCGAGGCGTCGTTCGCCCGGTTCGCCCGCCCCCCTCACGGTCCCGACAGCAAATTGGCAAACGTGGCAGGGTCCAAGGGATGCGACAGCAAATACCCCTGCGCCTCGTCGCACCCCATCCCCGCCAGGATATCCAGTTGCGAATGCGACTCCACGCCTTCCGCCACCACCCGCATCTTCAGCTCGTGGGCCAGCGCCACCATCGACCCGACAATGGCCCTGCCCTGCGCATCGACATCCAGCCCGCCAATCAAGGTCCGATCGATCTTCAGCGTCCCGACCCGCAAGCGCTTGAGATAACCGAGGCTTGAATAGCCACTGCCAAAGTCGTCCAGCGCCACGTGGATGCCCAGCGCCTGCAGCTCCAGCAGCGTCTCCAGCGATTGGGCGATGTCCTTCATCGCCGCGGTCTCGGTGATCTCGAGCGTGACGGCCGATGGCGGGATGTCATGCTGGTGGATCTGCTCGAGCAGGTACTGCGGGAAGTCGCGGCTGGCAAAGCGCAAGCCAGAGACGTTGATGGCCACCGGCACCACGGGGATGCCGTCGTCCTGCCACTGGCGGATCTGCCGGCAGACCGTGGCGATCACCCAGTCGTCGAGCTTGTCGATCTGGCCGGACTGCTCCGCCACCGTGATGAACTCGGCGGGATTGACCTGCCCCAGGGTCGGATGGCGCCAGCGGCACAAGGCCTCGGCGCCGATCACGATGCGCTGGCGCACGTCGAACTTCGGTTGGTACTGCAAGGCAAGGCCATCGTCCTGGATGGCCAGCCACAGGTCGCGGCGAATCACCCGCATGCGCCGCGCGCGTTCGCCGGCTGCCGAATTGAATACGCGCACCTGGTTCGAGCCGCTCTCGCGCGCCTCGCTCAGGCTCACGCGTGCCGCCTGCATCAGGGCCTCGGAGGTTTGCGCATCGCGCGGGTAGATGGCGATGCCGATGTTCACCCCGATCTGCATCTGCAGGCCACGCGCGGCCACAAACTCCGCGAGCGAGCCCAGCAGGCGCGCGCCCAGCTCATTGGCGCGGTTCTGGTGCACCATCTCCGGCACGCCGACCGCGAATTCGTCCCGCGCCAGGCGCGCCAGGAAGTCGTGCGGCTCCAGCGCTGCCTGGGCAAGCGCCCCGGCATCCTGTGCCAGGATATCGTCTGCGCGCACCTCGAAAACCTCGTCGACCTCGCGAAAATCGGCGATATGCACCAGCAGCACGGCGCAGCTGGTCTCGGCCAGGCGCGCCTGGGCGATCGACTGGTCGAGCCAGCGAGCAAAACCGGCACGGTCCGGAAGGTCCGTGCTGACGCTGTACTCCCCGACCGTGCCATGCCCGCGCGCGGTCGCGCGCACGGTCAGGCGTCCCGGGATACGGCCACGGCGGCGCATCGGCACGGTCGGGCCGCCGCTGCCGGCGATGCCACCAGTGCCAGGCGGATGGTCCTCGAACATCTCGTCCAGCGCAGGGCTCCGCGGGCTTGAGAAATTGCCGCTGCTGGCCAGCCGCCATCCGGGCAGGTTGGCACGGCGCAGGGCGAAGAATCCCAGCGGCAGCAAAAACAGTGCGCCCGCCGCCACCCAGGCCGGCGGCATGAACCTGCCGGGATCCAGGCAAAGGGCGGACGGGTGCGGGGCCTCGCCGCACAGGGTGCTCAAGCGCATGCCGGCAGCCACCACCACGCCGGCGCCAGCCAGTGTCATCACCAGCGCGGCACCACGCAGTGGCACGTTGCGGCGCAGCCAGGGGATGGCAAGCGTGAGTGCGGCCGTCGCGACAAGGGCCGCCGCGGTCCGCGACACGCCGTGCGTGACGCGCAGGCTGCCGGAACCCAGCGCGACCCATAACGGCAGGCCTACGGAAGCAGGGGAGAGCAGCAAGACCGCCCATTGCAGCGACCGGGCCGGCCCGCTGGGCTGCTCCCGGTCCGGCTTGGCTGCACGTATCCCCAACCAGACCGCGAGGCTGGATAGGGCAACGAGCAGCAGAAGGCTAGCACTCATGTCAATAAGGAAGCTGCGCAAAAATTGGGGGCGATGGCGCGACGATCCAGGCGATGCGGGCGCAAGACCCGCATCATCGCATCACACGCGCTTCCCCGGTGATGAAAACGGCGGCAAACGTTCAACCATGGCTCAGAACGCGCTCCAGTCGTCGCCGCCAGCGCTGGCCGAAGCCATTGCCGGGACAGCCGGACGCGCCGCGCTTGCCTTGCGCTGGACCGGCGTGCGCGGGCGCGCCGGCATGGCCGGCTGGCGCCCGGGCGAACCGCTCGCCGCGGCCTTGGCGGCCACGGGCGCGCGCGTTGCCGGTGGCTGTGCTGCCATCACGTGGCTGCCGGAAAGACGGAACACCGACACCACGCCATTGAGCTTCTGCGCCTGCTCTTCCAGCGCGCCGGCCGCCGCCGCGGCCTCTTCCACCAGCGCAGCATTCTGCTGGGTGACCTGATCCATCTGCGTGACCGCCTGGTTGACCTGCTCGATGCCGCTGGTCTGTTCCTGCGTGGCCGCGCTGATCTCGTTCATGATGTCGGTGACCCGCTTGACCGCGTTGACGATCTCGCCCATGGTCTGGCCGGCTTCGGCAACCAGCTTGGTGCCGCTTTCCACGCGCTGGCCCGATTCGCTGATCAATGCCTCGATCTCCTTGGCCGCGGCGGCCGAGCGCTGCGCCAGGGTGCGCACCTCGCCTGCCACCACCGCGAAGCCGCGGCCCTGCTCACCGGCGCGAGCGGCTTCCACCGCGGCGTTCAGCGCCAGGATGTTGGTCTGGAAGGCAATGCCTTCGATCACGGCAATGATCTCGACCACCTTGCGCGACGAGCCATTGATCTCGTTCATCGTATCGACCACGCGGCCCACCACGTCACCGCCCTTGAGCGCGATCTGCGAGGCATCGCTGGCCAGCACGCCGGCCTGGCGCGCGTTGTCCGAATTCTGGCGCACGGCCGAAGTCAGCTCTTCCATGCTGGCTGCGGTCTCCTCCAGCGACGAGGCCTGCTCTTCGGTACGCTGCGACAAATCGAGATTACCGGTCGCGATCTGCTGCGTGGCCGAAGCGATCGAGTCGGTGCCGCCGCGCACCTGCGAGACGATATTCGACAGGCTGTCCTGCATGGCGACCAGTGCCTGCATCATCCGGCCTACCTCATTGCGCGACACATTGGTGATACGCGAGGTCAGGTCTCCCGCGGCGATACGCTCGAAGACCGCCAGGGCCTCCTCCACCGGCCGGACGATGGCCCGCTGCAGGGTAGCCGTGCACAGCGCGGCCACCACCAGGCCAAAGGCGATCAGCAGGAAGCAAAGCACGCGCGCTTGCTGGAAACGGGCCTGGGCGGCATTGAAATTGGACTCGCCGGTACGGTACTGGAAAGCCTGCAGCGCTTCGTAGGCGGTAGCCATGCTGCGCTGCAGTTCCGGCAAGTCCTTCTTGGCAATCTTGAGTGCCACGTCCGCGTTGTTCTCCCTGATGGCCTTTTGCACGGGCAGGATGCCCTTTTCCATGAATTCCTGGCGCTTGCGGCCAAACTCGGTGGCCAGCGCCTTTTCTTCGGCATCCTGCGGCAGCGCCAAGTATCGCTTCCAGGCCGCCTCGGCACTGTCGACGAATATCATCGAGCGATCCACCACCGCCTTGCCATCATCTCCCTCTCCCGGCATGACGCCGCGATCGAGGGCCAGGCGCATGCGCGTCATGCCAAGCATGGCGTCGCCCAACGCTTGCGCCGAGGCAAGCTGGTTACCATAGGTTTCCTGAAGCGCGTCGTTGCTGTGCGACATGCCATACAGGCCAACGCCGCCAACCAGCATCAGAAGAAGCGACAACATTGCCATTGCGCCGCGCAGCAGAGTTTTGATCTGGATATTGTTATGGAAAGACATGAAGCACCCGATACGGTAAGAAACGCGCAAGGCCTCCGTCGGCCCCGGCCCGGCGGATCGACACCCCAGCGACCCGCTCAGGGCAGATAACGGCGGTGTCGCGCGATTTCTTGAGCCGGGTGCCGTGCCCGCCACGCCAGGCCGCTCATGCCGTTCCGGCCGCGGCGCAACGCCCTCGCCCCGCTCATTCGCGCTCTCCCGGCACTACCTGTAAACCCTCGCCGGTGGCAAAAAAAGCGCCACCGGCCAAATGGCGCATTGAGCGGCACTCGACGTCCGGAACACACCATCGACCCTCTGATAATGCGGCTAAGTCAGCCCACGCGGCCGCCACTTCGGCGCTGGACAAGTCGTGGCGGACAGCATGGGCGCTGGTGACCAGCGTCACCGGGCCGTGATTCAACAGGCGATAGGCTTTTGCCAGTTCTACGGGGACGCGCCGGGAGGCTGCGCCAACGTGAATCGAGTCGTCAGGCATGTCGGATACGGATCAAGGGTCGCTCAAACTGAAATCGGATCGGCATTGTTACAGCAAAAGCACTTCATGACCCTCGCCATTACCAGGGGAAGGGTTATTGCGCAGCGCGAATGTAAAAAAACCGAATCTGCGCCACGCATGCATTTCGGCGAGATGCCAAAGTGGGCACCACGCCGAAAATTCCGGCCCCATCGATGACCGGCGACCTGCGTGGAAGTTCATTAATTAGATGGCGCAGATGATTTATCAGAATTCTCTCCATCGGGGTTAAAAGCGTTTGCAGGATCGCGTACGGCCGTTATAATTCATCCGATTCATCACGCTCACCCAGTAAATCGAGGCTCGTAATGGCGACTTATCAGGAAATTGTTCAGAAAATCAGCGAACTCCAAAAGCAGGCCGAGGAAATCAAGGCCCGCGAGCAGGCTTCCGTCATCGCCGATATTCGCCAGAAAATCGACCAATATGGACTGACCGCGGACGACCTGGGCTTCGGCACCAAGCCCGCCGCCGGCAAGAAGGCGACCCGCAAGGTACCGGTTCGCTATCGCGACAGTGCAGGCAATACCTGGACTGGCCGCGGCAAGCGTCCGGGCTGGCTGACCCAGGCCCTGGCCGCGGGCAAGACCATCGAGGACTTCCTGATTCGCTAAAGCCGGGCGCAAGGCCGGGCATGGCGCCCGGCTTGCCTGCGTGCCCGCGCGTCCGGCCAGGCAGCTTAGCCGGCAAACCCCAGCGGGTTCATCGACTGCCAGCGCCAGGAATCCTCGCACATGCGATCGATGTCGTGCTGCGCGCGCCAGCCGATCAGCTTTTGCGCCAACGCGGGATCGGCGTAGCACGAAGCGATATCGCCAGGGCGGCGGTCCCCGATCACGTAGGGCACCGGGCGCCCGCTGGCGCGCTGGTAGGCCGCGACCACTTCCAGCACGCTGTAGCCCCGGCCCGTGCCGAGATTGACCGTCAGACACTGCTGCTGGTCACGCAGGTAGACCAGGGCCGCAAGGTGGCCGGCTGCCAGATCGCAGACGTGGATGTAATCGCGTACACCGGTGCCGTCGACCGTGGGATAGTCGCCGCCGTGCACCTGCAGTTTCTCGCGGCGCCCGCCGGCGACTTGCGCCACATAAGGCATCAGGTTGTTCGGCACGCCACCCGGGTCCTCACCGATCAGCCCGCTTTCGTGCGCGCCCACCGGGTTGAAATAGCGCAGGTAGGCGATTCGCCAGGCGGGGTCCGACAGCTCCAAGTCACGCAGGATCTGCTCGCTCATCAGCTTGGTCTGGCCATACGGATTCGTCGCCGACAGCGGAAAGTCCTCCAGGATCGGCACCGTATGCGGATTGCCATAAACGGTGGCGGAAGAGCTGAACACCAGCTGCTTCACGCCGGCCGTGTTCATGGCCGAGCAGAGGGTGAGCAGGCCATTGAGATTATTGTCGTAATAATCCAGCGGTTTGCTGACCGATTCCCCTACCGCCTTGAGTGCCGCGAAATGAATCGCGCCCGAGATCCGGTGTTCGGCGAACAAACGGTCCAGCAAAGCGCGGTCCCGCACGTCGCCTTCGACAAAATGCGGGCGCTGGCCGGTAATCTGCGCAAGCCGCTCGACCACGGCGCGATTGCTGTTGCAGAGATTATCCAGGCCGATCACGTGATAGCCGGCCTCGAGCAAGGCGACCCAGGTGTGCGAGGCGATATAACCGGTAGCTCCCGTGAGCAGCAAGGTTTCAGACATAGCGATTCATCAAATAGTTGTGAAAAGAGACGTAACGGACGCCAGGACAGCGCGCACGGTGCAACAAGCGAAATCCATGCTTCAGGCTGCGATGTCGCGCCGCTGCCCTGGCGGGCCGCAGCCAAGCCCAGCCGGGGTTGCCCGCATCGGATCGAAACCGGTCGAGACAGATTGAAAGAGATTGAAAGAGGACGGCTAAGCATAGCAGGCCACATCTGACGTGCCTGTGTCACCGGCACCGCCTTGCGCCGGTTTCAGGCCGACACGTGCCTGCCAGGCCTCAAACGCCGCACGCAAGCGCCAGCCAGACTCCAGGTCGCGCATGCCAAGATACTGCGCCACCTGGGTCGGGCCAGCTCCGGCCTCGAAATGCAGTGCGCCGCAGGTATTGCGAAGCGTCTGCGGCGACGCGCGCTCGCTGCGCCCCGCCAGCACGCCAGCCTCGTCGAGCAGGATCTCCACGCGGCGGTATAACGAGGCCGCGTGCAAGTGCCGCCCGCTTGGCATGGCCGGGAACACCAGATTGCCCAGCGTGCCGGTACGGGAGCGGATTTCCAGCCAGGCCAGCAGCGCCGCCCGGGCGAAGGCAAAGACCGGCGCCTCGTACGCGCGGCCGTTGTCGGCGCGGACCAAACGCAGCCTGGCGGCATCCTCGGCGATGCTGTCGATGCCCAGGCCACGCGCTTCGCCCACTTTCAGGCCGGCGCCCAGCAACACGGCCACCAGTGCGGTATCGCGGGCGCGCTTCCATTGGGTGGCCGACAGCGCGGCGCCGTCCTGCCCGGTCGCCAGGGCCGCCGGTGCCAGCACGCGGGCAATCAGGGTATCGCGCTCGGCGGGCAGCAGAAAGGCGGTCGGATCGTTCTCGCCCTCGGCGAGGTGAGCGCGCACCGCCTGGCTGGCCGGGTTGTGCAAGCCGTCCTGCAATAGCGACAGATGGTGGAAGACACGCTCGATCAGCCGCGTGTAGCGGTAACGGTGATGCTTGTGCAGATCCTGCTCATCGAGGAAGGCCCCGATCTGCTCCGCCGACCAGGACAGCGGCGCCAAGCCGCGCTCGCCCGACCAGCGCAAGAGCTTGCCCCACATCGCGCGGTACACCACAGCCGTGCCATGGCGAAAGCCGTGGCTGGCCAGCCAGCCATCGAAGGCTCGCTCGGGCTGCTTGCGCCAGGCCTCCAGGTCCGCATCGAACAGGTCGGGGGATGGCCCGTTGGCGCTCATGTCAGTACTCACTCGCGCTCCTGCATTGGTTTTCGGCAATGCCGCTATTGTAGACAAATCGCCACAAAATTCGGAGTTCGTTTGACCGCTGCCCAGGCACGGGCGGGCCTCATCCGGCGATCCGGTACGCGCCGGTTCCTGCCCTCGCAACGACAGGCCATTGCATTTGGCGTCGTCTGCTGCTACCTTTCACACATCGCTATGCAACTGGTTGCATAGCGATGTGTAAGCCGCCGCTGCCGCAGTCCCTGAGGGGTCGCGGGCAAGCGTTGCGCAGCGTGCCGCAACGGGCGACTCCCACGCCCTCGGCCCAACCGGAGGAGACACCGTGACCCAAGCAACCTTGTCAGCGGCAGCGCAGGCCTCGCTAGCCATCTGGCACCGCATGATCGCCACCCATTCCATGTCCGACCTGGACAGCATCGTGGCGGATGAAGTGGTTTTTCACTCGCCCGTCGCCCACACGGCGTACCCGGGCCGCGTTGCCCTGCGCATGGTGCTGGAATCCGTCAACCAGGTGTTCCAGGACTTCCGCTACCACCGCACATTTGTCAGCGACCACGGGCGCAGCGTGGTGCTGGAGTTCAGCGCGACGGTCGATGGCAAATCCGTCAAGGCCATCGACATGATCCGTTTTAACGACGCGGGCAAGATCGACGATTTCGAAGTCATGGTCCGCCCGAAGAGCGGCCTGGACGCGCTCGCCGCCGCCATGGGCGCCCGGCTCGCCAGCCAGAAATCCGTGCTGCAGGGCGCCAGCGCCTGAGCGCCTCACCGTTTCCCGTATTCCTATCCGGTCCACTGTATTCACTCTCGCAGAAACGCCATGTCACTTCCCGCCATTCTCCAGAACCGACTTTCGCTGCCGGTGGTTTGCTCGCCGCTGTTCATCATCTCCAACCCCGACCTGGTGATCGCCCAGTGCAAGGCCGGCGTGGTCGGCTCCTTCCCGGCGCTCAATGCGCGCCCTGGCCCGGTGCTCAACGACTGGCTGGACCGCATCACCACCGAGCTGGCCGAGCACGACGCCAAGCATCCGGACCGCCCGTCGGCACCGTTCGCGGTCAACCAGATCGTGCACAAGTCCAATGACCGGCTCGATCACGACCTGGAACTGTGCGTGCGCTACAAGGTGCCTATCGTCATCACCTCGCTGGGCGCGCGCAAGGAAGTCAACGATGCCGTGCACTCCTATGGCGGCATCGTGCTGCACGACATCATCAACAACACCTTCGCACGCAAGGCCATCGAGAAGGGCGCCGACGGCCTGATCGCGGTCGCCTCGGGCGCGGGCGGCCACGCCGGCGTGCTGTCGCCGTTTGCGCTGCTGCATGAAATCCGGGAATGGTTCGACGGCCCGCTGCTGCTGTCGGGCGCCATCGCCAGCGGCGACGGTATCCTCGCGGCGCTGGCCGCGGGCGCCGACCTGGCCTATGTGGGCTCGGCCTTTATCGCCACCGAAGAGGCCAACGCGCAAGCGGGCTACAAGCAGATGATCGTCGACAGCACCGCTTCGGACATCGTCTATTCGAACCTCTTTACCGGCGTGCACGGCAACTACCTGCGCCAGAGCATCGTCAATGCCGGGCTCGACCCGGAAGCGCTGCCGCAATCGGATCCGTCCAAGATGAACTTCGGTTCGGGCAGCGCCAAGGCCTGGAAAGACATCTGGGGCGCTGGCCAGGGCGTGGGCGCGATCAAGCGCGTGGTGCCCGCCGCCGAGTTGGTGCGCCGCTTCGCAGAGGAATACGCGCTGGCGCGCCGCCGCCTCGGGCTGGCCCCGGCAGCGGCTTACGCCAATGGCGCAACGGCGGCCGACCTGGCCTGAGCGCGTTGTTGACGGACGGTGGCCAGCGCGCCGCAGCGCCTGGCCACCTGTGCGCCGCCTCTATTGCCACCCGTTTCCACGCATTTCCACGCATTTCCCATCGGCCGGGCGTGATCGCCCGGCGCGACTTCAGGCCGCGTCGTCCTGCTTATCCAGCAGCGGCAGCAATTCCTCGGCCCACGATACCCAATCCTCTTCATACCGGATGCCGCGCTTGAGCAGGGCGTGCTGCACCTGTTGCGCGCGCGTGGGCTGCGCGGCGAAGAAATCGCGCTGCTCGATCTGGCGATAGGTCTCGAGCCGCTCGCGGTGCAGGCCGATCAGCCGCGTCATCTCCGGCCTCAGCCCGAGCGGGCCTACGACAGCATCGGCACGCAGCTTCACCAGGATTTCATCGCGCACGTCCAGGCCGGCCGTAGGCGCCAGCACCCAGCGTGCCAGTTCGTCGCGTCCTGGCGGCAGCACGAAGTAGACCTTCTTGCGGTTCCTGGCGTCACCCTCCCCCTCGTCCGCGGCAATCCAGCCGTGCTCGGCCATGCGGCCCAGCTCCCGATAGATCTGCTGGTGCGTGGCATGCCAGAAATAGCCGATGGAGCGGTCGAAGCGGCGAGCCAGCTCGTAGCCGGAAGACGGTTTTTCCAGAAGGGAAGTCAGGAGTGCGTGCTGAACGGACATGCGGGAAGCGTGACGTGGAGGCCGGTCGCCCGGTGGCGGCATATGGCAGCCGCCATGGCTTTGGGTGGCGAGCGCCTATGGTAGCGCAAAGCCAGGCCCCGCCAGGACTGCTGCCCACGGATACCGCCAGTTTCCGGCGGTTGGACACACGAAAAATGACAAGGCGACGACAACGCTGATGCAGATCTAAAAAATGCTAAATAGCATTTTTCGGCAGGGTGCAATACATTTGCAGACATAGTCATTCCGCATGCCTGTTGCCGGTTCTCGGCCACGGCACAGCCATGCCAGTCATTCACCAGGAGTGGTCCATGCCAGGACGAACAGATTTCGCCGAAGACCGGGATGTCCCGTGGGAGGCCGATGGGCCCCAAGCCACCAGCCAGCCCGCGCCGGCGACAACGATGCCCGTGTACTACCGCCTGCCGGATACGCCGGACGGGCACCATATCAAGGAGTACGCCAGCGGCTTGCGCCAGCTGGTGCGTTTTGTGGGCGTGGAAGAACAGGTTGTCAAGTACAGCCTGGCCTGACGGCTGATGCGCGGCGTGCGCCGTGCACCGTCTCCTGCCAATGTTTCCCCCTGTCTCCTTCTGCCCTGTGTGTGGGCCAGGATTGGGCCCGCAAGCTACCGCGGGCTTTTTTCTGTCCTGTGCGCGCTCACACGTCAAGCGCGCCCACGTAAAAAGGCCGGCCCCGAAGGGCCGGCCTTTTTACTGTCATCGGCCCGGGCCAGAAGTCCGGGCCAGGGCGACCGGGCTGGGATCGATCAGTCCACCGTGGCGCCCGAAGCCTTCACCACCTTGGCCCACTTGGCGGTCTCGGTCTTCATGAAAGCGGCCAGTTCGGCCGGCTTCTCGGGATGCGGCTCCGCACCCTGGTCGGCCATCTGCTTCTTCACTTCCGGCATGGCCAGGATCTTCACCACTTCCGCATTCAGGCGGTCGACGATCGGCTGCGGCGTGCCGCCGGTGGCGTACAGCGCAAACCAGGACGTCGCCTCATAGCCCGGCACGCCGGATTCGGCCACGGTCGGCACGTTCGGCAGTGCCGGCGAGCGCTTGGCCGAAGTCACGGCGATGGCGCGCAGCTTGCCGGCCTTCACGTGCGGGTACGACGACGGCATGTTGTCGAACATCAAGCCGATCTGGTTACCCAGCAGGTCGTTGACCGCCGGGGCGCTGCCCTTGTACGGGATGTGCTGGATATGCAGGCCGGTCATCGAGTTGAACAACTCGCCCGACAGGTGCATCGACGAGCCGCTGCCCGACGAACCGTACGACAGCTTGTCCGGGTTGGCCTTGACGTAGGCGATCAGTTCCTTGATGTTGTTGACCGGCACCTTGGGGTTCACCACCACGATGTTCGGTACCATCGCCACGCGCGAGATCGGCGCGAAATCCTTGACCGGATCGAACGGCAGCTTGGAATAAAGCGACTGGTTGATGGCGTGGGTACCGATGGTGCCCATGAACAGGGTGTAGCCATCGCCCGGCGCCTTGGCCGCGATCGATGCGCCGATGTTGCCGCCCGCGCCCGGACGGTTGTCGATCACCACCGGTTGGCCGAGCGCCTTGCCCAGTTGCAGGCCGACGATGCGCGCCAGGATGTCGGTGGTGCCGCCGGCCGAGAACGGCACGATCATGGTGATCGGCTTGGTCGGATAGTTACCTTGTGCGTAGGCCGCGCTGGTCATGCCGCCGAAGGTGGCGGCCAATGCCACACCGGCAGCCAGCAGGCGACGGCGCGCGCTGTTGTGCGGGGTGCGAGCTTGGGAATGGGATTTCATGTTTGCTCCAGGATAAATCGCTGTAAGCCCGCGCTTGTGGCGCGGGCCATCTTTTTTTGTTTTCTACGGACTAAATGCTGCGGCGTGATGACGGGTGCGCGTTTTGCACCGGTCGTGCCGCGGGACTACACGGGTGCGACGCCGAGGGTGGTGCCACCGCACACATAAAGCACCTGGCCGGTCACGAAGCCATTCTCCGGCGACAGGAAGAACATCGAGGCGCGAGCCACGTCTTCCGGGGTGCCCATGCGCTTGACCGCGATGCTGGCGAGGATCCGCTTGGTCTGCTCGCTGCCTTCGGGGTTGCTCTTGCGGAACAGGTCGGTAGCAATCGGGCCAGGCGCCACGGCATTGACCGTGATGCCGTCGCCGCCGAGTTCCATCGCGAGCGTGCGCGTCATGCCGATCAGGCCGGCCTTGGTGGCGGAATACACCACGCGTTCCGGCTTGCCCAGCGCCGCGCGCGAAGCCATGTTCACGATGCGGCCAAAGCGTGCCGCGCGCATCGCGGGCAGGCAGGCCTGGGTCAGCAGCAGGGTGGCTTGCAAGTGCAGGCCAACCACGTAGTCCAGGTCTTCGACGCGCGCCGTGTCGGCCGTGCCGGGGCGGGTGGCGCCGGCATTGTTGACCAGCCGGGTCACGGCAAAGCGCGAGGTCACCTGCTCGGCCGCGGCGCGGGTCGCGTCGGCATTGGTCAGGTCAGCCTGGACAAACGTCATGTTGGGATGGGACCAGGCGGGGGCGACATAGTCGACATTGACCACCTGGGTCACGCCATCGGCCAGCAGCATTTCGCTGATGGCGCGGCCGATACCGGAACTGGCGCCGGTAACGAGCGTGGCAACGGGAAGAGACATCACATACTCCGACCGGCAAGAGGCACCGGGTCATGCTGAAGAGGATGCGACGAGAGCCGGCGAGCCAGTCGGCCCTGTCGCGCTGCTTCTTTGCGTTGGAAAACTTCGTCAGCCTGCACTTCCACCGGGTACTAACGGCAGCCGCGCGGCATTCTTTAGCGCACGGCGCCCGCGAGCCGAAACCCGCGGGCGCCCGGGCGTCAAACGGTCAGGCAGCTGACGATCAGACGCGCTCGATCACCATGGCGATGCCCTGGCCCACGCCAATGCACATCGTGCACAGCGCGTAGCGGCCGCCGGTGCGGTGCAGTTGGTACATGGCGGTGGTGACAAGGCGGGCGCCGCTCATGCCGAGCGGGTGGCCCAGTGCGATCGCGCCGCCATTCGGGTTGACGCGTGCGTCGTCGTCGGCCACGCCGAGTTCGCGCAGCACGGCCAGGCCTTGCGCGGCGAACGCTTCGTTCAGCTCGATCACGTCCATCTGGTCGATGGTCATGCCGAGCTGCTTGAGCAGCTTTTGCGAAGCCGGTGCCGGGCCGATGCCCATCACGCGCGGCGCCACGCCAGCGGTTGCCATGCCAACGATGCGAGCCTTGGGCGTCAGGCCGTGCTGGCGGGCCGCGGCTTCGCTGGCGAGCAGGATGGCGCAGGCGCCGTCATTCACGCCCGAGGCATTGCCGGCGGTCACGGTGCCATCGGCGCGAACCACGCCGCGCAGCTTGCCCAGTGCTTCCATGCTGGTGGCACGCGGGTGCTCGTCGCGCTCCACCACCAGCGGATCGCCCTTCTTCTGGGCGATCGTGACCGCGGTGATTTCCTGCGCCAGCGTGCCGTCGGCTTGCGCGCGCGATGCCTTTTCCTGGCTGCGCAGGGCCATCAGGTCCTGGTCTTCACGGCTGATCTTGTAGTCGGTGGCGACGTTCTCGGCGGTCTCGGGCATCGAGTCCACGCCGTAAGCCGCGCGCATCGCCGGGTTGATGAAGCGCCAGCCGATGGTGGTGTCGAAAATCTGCGCATCGCGCGAGAAGGCGCTGGTGGCCTTGCCCATCACGAACGGGGCGCGGCTCATGCTTTCCACGCCGCCGGCGAGCATCAGGCCGGCTTCGCCTGACTTGATCGCGCGCGCGGCGGTGCCGGTAGCGTCCATGCCCGAACCGCACAGGCGGTTGATGGTGGCGCCCGGCACGCTTTGCGGCAAGCCGGCCAGCAGCAGCGACATACGCGCTACGTTCCGGTTGTCTTCGCCGGCCTGGTTGGCATTGCCGTAGATCACGTCGTCAATGGCGGACCAGTCCAGGTTCGGGTTGCGTGCCATCAGGGCCTTGAGCGGCACCGCGCCCAGGTCGTCCGGGCGCACGCCGGACAGGCTGCCGGCGTAGCGGCCGATGGGGGTACGGATGGCGTCGCAGATGAAGGCTTCGGTCATGGTTGTCTCTCTCTCTTGCTTGTTCGTGATCGTGAAAACGGGAAGCTTGGAAGCGTGCTCGCCGGGGCTGGCCCCACCGGTCAGGCCAACACTCGGGTAGTCAGGCAGAAGCGCCCTGCTTGAGCGGCACGCCGGTCAGGCGTTGCAGTTCGTCGAAGGACAGGCCTTCGACCAGGTCGCGCGCCACCAGCCCGTCGGGCGTGACGTCGATGGTCGCCAGATCGGTATAGATGCGCGTGACGCAGGTCATGCCGGTCAGCGGATACGTGCATTCCGCCACGATCTTGCTCTCGCCCTGCTTGGTCTGGTGTTCCATCATCACGAACACCTCCTTGGCGCCGATCGCCAGGTCCATCGCGCCGCCCACAGCGGGAATCGCGCCCGGCGCGCCGGTATGCCAGTTGGCCAGGTCGCCCTTCACCGAGACCTGGAAAGCCCCCAGCACGCAAAAATCGAGGTGGCCGCCGCGCATCATGGCGAAGGAGTCGGCATGGTGGAAATACGAGCCGCCCGGCTTGATCGTGACCGGCTGCTTGCCGGCGTTGATCAGGTCGCCGTCTTCTTCGCCGGCGGGGGGGGCCTTGCCCATGCCGAGCAGGCCGTTCTCGCTGTGCAGCAGGATTTCACGGTCGGCTGGCAGGTGATTGCCAACCAGGGTGGGCAGGCCGATGCCGAGATTGACCACGGCACCGTCGGGAATGTCTTTGGCCACGCGGGCGGCCATCTGATCGCGGGTCAGGCGTTGCATATTCTGGATCTCCTTGGCGCTCAGGCAGCGGCCTGGCTGGCGCCGTCGACCTTGACGACGCGCTTGACGAACAACCCCGGGGTCACGATGTGTTCCGGGTCCAGCTCGCCGAGTTCGACGATCTCGCTGACCTGCACGATGGGGCATTTGGCGGCCATCGCCATGATCGGGCCGAAGTTGCGCGCGGTCTTGCGGTAGGTCAGGTTGCCCCAGCGGTCGGCGCGCAGCGCCTTGATCAGGGCGAAGTCGGCATGGATGGGCGTCTCGTAGACGTAGCCCTGGCCGTCGATGATGCGGGTTTCCTTGCCCTCGGCCAGCGGCGTGCCATAGGCGGTGCGGGTGAAGAAGCCGCCGATGCCGGCGCCGGCGGCGCGGATGCGCTCGGCCAGGTTGCCCTGCGGCACCAGTTCCAGCTCGATCTTGCCGGCGTGGTAGAGCGAATCAAAGACGTAGGAGTCGGCCTGGCGCGGGAAGGAGCAGATGATCTTGCGCACGCGCTCGGTCTTGAGCAGCGCGGCCAGGCCAGTGTCGCCATTGCCGGCGTTGTTGTTGACGATGGTGAGGTCGCGGGCGCCCTGGGCGATGAGGGCATCGATGAGCTCCGCCGGCATGCCTGCCATGCCGAAGCCACCGATCAGGATGGTGGCGCCGTCCTGGATATCGGCCATGGCCGATTCCACCGAGTCGAATAGCTTGTTGATCACTTGCGTTCCAGTTCCGAGAGTCCGGACGAACTATCCGGAACCGGCCGCCAAGGAGGGAAATCAGGCGGCGCGCAAACGCTGTCTCCGGACAGTCCTGCCGGAAGAGCCATCCGGCTTGGGTGCCCTCCGCTTGCAAAAGGCGCACCGCCGGAAACGAATCCAACAGACTTTGGTTTTTCTTGTTGTTGTGGTTTGTTCTAATTGCGAACTTCAATTCGCAGAATGAACAGGTTACACCCCCTGTCCGCGGGTGGTCAAGGCGCCGGCAAATCGCTTGTGCGTTAGCCGGCCACAACCGTAGGGCAGTTGAAAGCTAGCTTGCCAACGGGGCCGCGGCGGCCCGGAACATCGGACAGCTTACGCTCTTCAGGCCCCGCTGAGGTGGTTCCGGGCCGCTACGGCAATTGCAGCTCCGCCCGGCTGCCGCCGGCCCCCGCCCGGATCTCCAGCCGCACATCGATGCGCTCGCGCAGCTCGGCCACGTGGGAAATGATGCCCACTAGCCGCCCGGCGTGCTGCAGGTCGATCAGGGTGCGGATGGCAAAGTCCAGGCTCTCGGGATCGAGCGTGCCGAAGCCTTCGTCGACAAACAAGGTATCGAGCTGGATCCCGCCCGCGCGCGACTGCACCACATCGGCCAGCCCCAGCGCGAGCGAGAGCGAGGCCAGGAAGCCCTCGCCACCGGACAAGGTATTGGCCGGGCGCGCCATGCCGGTGTCGTGGTCGAACACCTCCAGGTCCAGGCCGCCGGCGGTGCGCTGGTCGCCCTGCTGGCGCACGCGCTGCAGTTCATACCGGTTGCGGCTCATGCGCATCAACCGCAGCGAGGCAGCTTCCAGCACCTCGTCGAGCAAGGTGGCCAGCACGAAGCGCTGGAATGTCATGCGGCGCGGATTGTTGCCGTTGGCCACTTCGGCCAGGCGGCCAAGCACGGCGTAGCTGCGCTCGATGTCCGCGCCCTTGCTGGCCAAGGCATCCAGCCGCTGCTGGCATTGCAGCAGGTTCTCGCGGCTGCGGTGCAGGTCGGCCTGCTGCCGGACCAGGGCCTCGAGCGCGCCGGCGGCGTCCGCCTGCGCCTGGCGCAGCGCGGCAAGATCCGGCGGGGCAAGATCGCGCGCGGCGATGGCGGCGCGCTCACGGCGATCGCCGGCAGCGGCCAGGTCGAGGTCGAAGCGATTGACCTGGGCTTCGGCCTGCTCCATCTGCGCGCCCGGCATGCGCGCCTCGGCGTAGGCCTGGCGGCTGACAAAGCCAGCTTGCTCCAGCGCGCTCGCGAATGCGGTGTCCGCCTGCGTCTGCCGCGTTGCGTGGGTGGCGAGGCTCGCTTGCGCGGCGGCTTGCGCGGCCAGGGCTGCCGCCAGCCCCACGCCGGCCTGCTTGTCAGCTGCCTGCGCGGCGGCCAGCGCGGCTTCGCGCGCGGCAAGGTCCCGGCGCGCCTGTGCCAGCGCAGCGGTCAGCCGCTCCGGCTCGCGCCGGTCCGGCGGCACCTGCGCGCTGGCAGCCTGCCATTCGCCCTGGAGCTTGGCGTGACGCTGGCCTGCATCCTGCGCTGCGGCGTCGGCGGCACGAATGGCCGCCTCGGCTGCCGTGAGGGCGGCTTGCTGCCGCTCGACTTCCGTGGCCAGAGGTTGGCAGCGGCCGGCGGCCGCCTGTGCCGCCTGTTGCTGCTGGCGCAGCGCCTGGATGGCGCCGGCGAGCTGCTGCCTGGCCGCCGCCGGGTCTTGCGCGGCGCCCTCGGGCATGCCCACCGCTCCCGCCGCTTCGCGCAGTTCATCCAATTGTTCCTGCCGGTGCGTGGCGGCCAGCAGCGCGCCCTGCGCACGGCTGGCCGCGCCCTGCGCCGCCTGGTCGGCAAGCCGCGCGGCCTCGCGGGCCAGGTCCAGGGCCTCGTCGCTGACCAGTGCATCGACGTGCTGCGCCAGTCGCGGGTGCGCCGTGCTCCCGCAGACAGCGCACGCCTGGCCATCCTGCAAGCCGGCAGCCAGCCGCGCGGCTTGCCCAGCCCGCCAGGCCTGCTCGGTCTCGCGCAGGCGCGCCAGGCTTGCCGCCTGCTGCGTGGCGGCTTGCCGCGCGGCGCGCTGGTCGGCGTCGGCCTGGCGGCGCGCTTGCTCGCACTGCGCCAGGGTGGCGGCGTATTTGTCGAGCGTGGTTGCCTGCTGCGCCAGGCCGGCCAGCTTGAGCTGGATCGTCTCCAGCCCGCGCGCGCCTTCCTGCGCCTGCGCCAGGCCGGCCTCAGCCTGGCGCAACGTGGCGGTAACTTGCTGCTGCGCCTGCAGCGCCCCGGCATGGGCCGCACCCGCTTGCGCCTGCTGGCGTGCTGCAGCCGCCAACTCCTGCTGCAGCACGCCGAGCCGCTGCGCCTGCGGCAACATGGCCTCCAGCTCCGTCACCTGCTTTTGCGCTGCCTGGCGCTCGCCGGCACGGGCCGCTTCGGCCTCAAGCCCCGCCGCGGCGGCGGCCGAGAGCGCGGCGCAATCGGTGGACCGCGCGCTTGCCACGGCCAGCGCTTGCTGCGCCTGCTGGTGTTCCTGCACGGCCTGCCCCAGATGCTGCTCGAACGGCTGCACCTGCATGGCACGGCGTGCGGCCTGCAGGCGCTGGCGCTGCGCCTCCATCTCGGGCCGCTGCGCCATCAGTGCGGCATGGGCCGTCTCGGTATCGCGCTGCTCCCGCAGGCGGGCATCCGTCTGCTCGCCCTGCCTGGTTGCCAGCGTGGCCACCTCCAGCGCGGTGCGCGCGGCCACATCGCGCTGCTGCAGTTCGGCCAGCTGGCCCTGCAACCCCGCAGCCTGTTCCCGCAGCGCGTCCACGGACGCCAACTGATACTGCTGCAGCAACGCCGTCTGCTCGATGCGCAGGCGCTCGGCTTCCTGGCGGATGCCGGCCGCCTGCCCCTTGAGCAGTTCCTCCACGCGCCGGTACAGCTCGGTGTGGAACAGCCGCTCGAGGATGGCCTGGCGGCTCTTGGAATCCGCCGTGAGCAATTCGCGAAAGCGCCCCTGCGGCAGCACGATCACCTGGCGGAACTGGCTGCTGTCGAAGCCCAGCAGGTTGCGCACGAAGTCATCGACCTTGTTGGGCTGGCTCGCCTTGCTGGTCCAGCCCGCGTCACCCATGACATCGAGCTGGGCCTTGGGCGTTTCCTTGACGGTGCCCTCGCCACGCAGCTTGGGCCGCTCCTGCGCGGGCGAACGCGTGGCCAGGTAGCGCTGGCCACCTAGGCTGAACTCGAACGTCACCTCCGTGCGCAAGGCCGGATCGGCGTTGGCGCTGCGCATGTCCTGCGCGCTGCGCTCGCCGCCAGAGGTGTCACCGTAGAGCGCAAAGCAGATCGCGTCGAGCAAGGTGGTCTTGCCCGCGCCGGTGGGGCCGTGGATCAGGAAGAATGCCCGCTCACCTAGCCGGGTGAAGTCGATTTCCTCGCTGGCGGCAAAGGGGCCGAAGGCTTGCAGTTTCAGGCGCAGCGGTCTCATGCGGACTCCCGGTCGGCGCGGGCGATGCCCTCAAGCACCTGGTCGAGCACGCGGCGCTTATCGTCGTCCAGCGCTTCGTCCGCCACCTCCTTGAAGAAGTTGGCGAACAGCTCGCCGGTATCGAGCTGACGCAGGCGCTGGCCTGCCGCCCCGGCCTCGCCCGAACGCGCCAGCACGGCGCGCTCGATGGCGAGCGCATTGGGATAAGCCTGGCGCAGGCGCGCCATCGGATCGAGCAAGGCGCCGTTGTCGGTCAACACCGCGTGGATGTAGTCATCGCGCCGCGGGTCTGCCGCGCCTTGCGCCAGCAGATCGGCCAGTTGCCCTTCGACGATGCGCAGGTCGCGCCGGGGCGTCAGCGCGATCGGCTCGATGCTGACCGCGCCATCGGCCGCCAGTTCGATCAGCGAGACCGACTTGGCATGCGTGACTTCGGACAGCGAGTACTTCAGCAAGGAGCCGGCGTAGTGGATGCGCTGGCCGAAGGTCTGCGGGCGATGCAGGTGGCCAAGCGCGACCAGGTCGAAGCCGTCGAACACGCTGGCGGCAACGGCGCCGCTGCCGCCAACCGACAGCGGCCGCTCGGATTCGCTGGCCTCGCCACCGATCACGAAAGCGTGGGCCACCACCACCGAACGCGCCTGCGCCGGATGGCTGGCGCGGATCGCGTCCAGGCGCGCCGCCAACGCCGCCTCGTGCCCTGGCACCTCCATGTCGAAGGCGTCGCGCACGGTTGCGGGCTCGGCATAGGGCAAGGCGTAGATCCTTACTTCGCCATGGGCATCGGACAAGGTCACGCAGGTGGCATCGCGCTCGGTGATGCCGGCCACATGCAAACCCTGCGCCGTCAGCAGCCGCGCGCCGAAACCAAGCCGCTGGGCGCTGTCGTGATTGCCCGCGATCATCACCACCGGAATGCCGGCATCCGCCACGATGCGGGCCAGCACGTCGTCCAGCAGCGCCACGGCCTCGGGCGGCGGCACCGCGCGGTCATACACGTCCCCGGCGATCAGCACCGCATCCGGCCGGCGCTCGCGCACCAGCGCAACAAATTGGTCAAGCATCCAGGCCTGGTCTTCAAGCAGGCTGCGCGCGTGGAATACGCGCCCGAGATGCCAGTCGGCAGTGTGAAGAAAACGCAATGTGAATCCCTAGCAGTGTATGGACGGACCGGAGCGGACTGCGGCGGCAGGCGCCATCATAACGTTGCCCAGCCGTCATTCAGCTTCGGTTCAGCCGGCACTCTCCACCATAGGCGCCGAGCCAGTGCAAAAGCACCGCCTCCGGCACAATGGGCTGGCCAGGTGCGCGGCCGCAGACAGTACAAGTGGATCGGCCAAGGCCGCGCAACGACGCCAGCATCCTTTTGAAATGGCCGCCAAGATCCGAGCGCAAAAACGGCGATGCCCGGGCCGAAAGCACCCGGGCATCGCCGCACTGAAGTCCGGAAGCCTGGAATCCGGCTTATTCCTGGATATTGGCTTCGCTCACGATCTTGCGGTACGACTCGGTTTCCCTGGCGATAAAGCTGCGGAAAGCGGCGGCGTCCTTCGCATCGATGTCGACACCCGATTCGGACAGCTTGCTCTTCACTTCCGGCGCGTTGATGGCGCGAGCCAGTGCGTCCGTCAGCTTGTCGGTCACCGCCTTGGGCGTGTTGGCCGGCGCGAACAAGCCGAACCACAGGCGCATGTCCACATTGGCCAGGGCCTTGTTCTCCGCCAGCGCCGGGATGTTGGGCGCGGCATGCGAGCGCGTGGCCGAGGTCACGCCAATCGCTTGCAGCTTGCCCGACTTGATCTGCGGCAGCGCCGTCGACAGCACCAGCACGCCCAGTTCGATCTGGTTTGCCATCAGGTCGGCGATGGCCGGCGCGCCGCCCTTGTACGGCACGTGGGTCATATCGACCTTGCTGGCGCCGCGGATCAGCTCTCCCGACAGATGCAGCGGCGTGCCGATGCCCGAGGTGCCGTAGTTCACCGCCTTCTTGCTCTTGGCCAGCGCCAGGAAACCCGCTACGCCATGGATGCCGGACTGCGCGCCGGACACCAGCACCATGGGCTGCGAGCCCACCATGCGCAAGGGCACGAGATCCCGCTGGCCGTCGTACTTGATCTTCGGGTTGGTCAGCTTGGCGATCGAGATTTCGCTGTTGGAACCCAGCAGCAACGTATAGCCGTCGGCCGGCGCATTGATGGTCTTGAGCGCGCCGATGGTGCCGCTGGCGCCCGGCGCATTGTCCACCACCACCGATACACCCAGGTCCTGGCCAAGGCGCTGGCTCAGCACGCGCGCCACCAGGTCGTTGCTGCCGCCGGCGGCGTAGGGCACGACGATGGTGATGGGCCGGTCCGGATATCCGGCGGCCTGGGCAGGCGCTACGGCGAGCGTCAGCGTGGCGGTCGTAACGATCGTGACGGCGGCGGACAGCGCCGTGGCGAGGGACTTCTTCATCGGATTCCTTTTCTGGCGCCTGAAGCGCTCCTTTGGTGTGGCAAGCGTGATGCGGGAAACCAGCGGATCGCCGGCCTCGTGATGCGGACCGCAATATACATGCCATCCAAAAAACTAGCCAAGTCTCGTTTACGAGACTGCGGAAGGCATTAGTGGCTTCTTCACGCACCACAATCGAGCGTCAAAGGGACATTGATGCACAAAGTGCGGATGATCCGGTTCATCCGGCCGTCGTGGGTAGATCGTCCGGAAGCACGGACGCCTTGAACGCGGAGATGCGCGGCGGCATGGCATTCCGAGACGATGCTTCTCTCGCCATCCCTCGCCATCCGGCCACGGCCCATGCTAGGATGGGCCTTGTCTTCTTTTTGAGATTCCCCGAGGATGGACGCTCCGCTCGCTGCCGGCCCAATGGTTGATTTCGTTGAAATCGGCAATCGCCTGCGCGCGTACCGTCTAGGCGCGGGGATGCGCGCGGAAGCCATCGCCGAACAGCTCGGCGTATCGCGGGCCGCGATCTATCGCATGGAGAAGGGCGACATCGTCAAGATCGAGACCCTTGGCCGTCTCGCCCAGTTGCTCGGCACGTCGCTGGCGTCCATGCTGGGGGTCGAGTCCGAGTATTACTACTCGTCCGTGGCGTATATCGAGCGCATGCGCCAGCTCGAGCACGGCGCAACGCGCATCCTGGCCCATTTCGAACCGATCTCCTACCTGCTGACCTCGCCCGATTACGCCGGCCACCTGCGCCAGATGCTGGCGGAGAGCCCGCAGCCGGCGCCAGCCGCAACCATCGACGCCCTGCTGGACCTGCTGGAAGAGCGCAAGCAATCGTTCGCGCGCAGCGTGCCGCCCATCACCAGCCTGATCGACCTGCGCTCGCTGGAGCGCTTCGTGCATTTTGGCTTGGTGGGACGGCTGGACCTGCCGCCCGCGGTGCGCATGGAGCGCTCGCTGGCAGCCCGGCGCGAGATCGAACGCGTGATCGACCTGCTGGACGCCCAGCCCATCGGCCTGCAGATCGGCATTGTCGACGGCAGCATGCCCAACGTGACCTTCCAGGTCTTCGAGCGGCCGGGCAAGGCTTATGTGGCCACCAGCCCATTTCGTTTCGGCGAATTTCCCAACGTGTCCACCGGCATCGCCACCGTGACCGCGGCGCCCGAGGCGGTACGGCTTTACACCACCATGGTCAATGACCTATGGCAACGCGCCTACAAGGGGCGCGATGGCGCCGCGCTGCTGCGGCGCATGCTGAACAGTGTATGAGCGGGCGCGATCCGCCATGCAGCCATTTTCATTTGACGTACCGAACCCGTTTTCACTCACCGATATTGCGCCATGACGCTTGAAACCACCCTCCAGCAATTCCAGGATTCGCTCCCCGGCACCGACGCTTTCGTGACGGTGAAGAAAGCCACACGCGAGCTGATCGACGCCGACCCCGCACACGCGGCGGCCTACTTCCTGCTGTATGGCTTCGCCCGCTCGTACGTGCTGCTGTACGAGGACCAGGCAGTGACCATGGACTTCGCCGAAGCCGCCAAGCAGGAACTGCTCGGCTACATGCAAGGCATCGCGCGCACGCTGCACGGCGAGAGCGCCGCGCTGCTGGCGGAAATGAACCGCATCGTCAGCGCTTACCAGGGCGGCAAGAAGACGTTCTGAGGCGCAGTGCCCCTGTGCCATGACGGGCGCCAATTCACGCCGGCTCGGCCTCGTTGTCGGCGATCTGGAACTTGCGCATCTTCTCCCACAGCACCTTGCGGCTGATGCCCAGGCTGGCCGCCGTATCCTGGCGCCGCCAGCTATTGGCATCCAGCGCGGCCACGATGCGGCGGCGCTCCTCGGTCTCGCCGCGCCAGTCGGCCGTGCGCTCGCTGCTATCGAACGCACCCGGGCGCAGGCTGCGGAACAGGGGCCGGATCCGCGCCTCGTCCCAATGCCCGGTCTGCTGCACGGTAATGCCGATGCGCTCGGCCAGGTTGCGCAGCTCGCGCACATTCCCCGTGAAGAACGCCGTGCCCACCGCGCCCTTGAGCCAGTCAGGCACGGGCGGCAATGCGTCCAGCCCTGACTGCCCAAGCATCTGCTTGAGGAACGACACCAGCAACGCCACCTTGTCGACGGCGCCCCGCTCCTCCAGGCTGGGCAGGCGCAGCTCGATCACCGCCAGCCGGAAATACAGGTCCGCACGGAAGCGGCCCTGCGACACGGCCTCGCGCAGATCCTTGTTGGTGGCCGCGACCAGGCGGAAATCCAGCTTGACCGGCATGGTCGAGCCCAGCCGGGTCAGCGCGCTCTCCTCCAGCACGCGCAGCAGCTTGACCTGCTGGAACATCGGCAGGTCACCGATTTCATCCAGGAACAGCGTGCCGCCGTTGGCCTGCTCGAAGAAGCCGCGGTGCGCGAACATGGCGCCGGTAAACGCGCCCTTGGCATGACCGAAGAACTGCGACTCGAACAAGCCATCGGGAATCGCTCCGCAATTCACGGCAACGAACGGTCCCTTGCCATAAATGTTGTTGCGCTCGTGAAAGCGCTGCGCGATCCGCTCCTTGCCCGCGCCGGTCTCGCCATACAGCATCACGTTGCTGCCGAAATCCGCGAAGGTCTCCACCTGCGACAGGAACTGCTGCATGGCGGGCGACTCCGCCACCAGATCCGCCACCGCGTTCGCCGGCTCAGCCGCCGCCAGCAATTGCGGCAGCAGCTTGCCGATCTGGTTGCGCAGGTCAGGCCCCGTGAAATCGTCGGCCAGGATATGCGCGTACTCCGCGGGAAAGCGCCCCGGATCGGTCTCGCGCCCCGGCGCCGCCACCCACACCACGGGCATGCCGTGGGCCGCCTCCCAGTCCAGCGCGGTGAACTTCGCCGCGCCGATCACCGAGACACTGATGACTGCCACGCACGGCTTTAGCCGCGGCTCCGCGGGCAAGGCCTCCAGCGCGCCGGCGCGGATCACGTCCACCCCAAGCGGCGACAGGAAACGCGCCACCCGGTCGGCAATGTCAGACTTGCCTTCCCATACATAAACTTCAAGGCTCTCGTAAGCCCAGCGATCTGTCTTCATCTGTCTTCCGCCGTATAGCGATTAGCCTGCTGCATGGCTCAGAACACCAGCTCGGCGTTGTTGCAGTCGATTCCTTGCATCCAGATGTCGGCGTAGCCTAGCTGGATGCCTAGTGCGCCTAGGAGCGGGCCAAGCACGCTGTCCAAAGCAGAGAACAAGGGCGTAAGCAGACCAGCTAGCGGCAATGGGACGTTCAATAGGTCGAGCCAGAGTACCTTGACGGCGACCGTCAGGTTCAGGTTACCCACAACATCGACCAGGACCCCTGTGAGTGGTTGGGGTGTCCCGACCCGAGTCGTTGTGCCTGGTGCCATGCTGACAGTCGAACTGTTGACGCTGACCGCGCCGGTTCGCGCACTGCCGCTGGCGATGATGCTCACCCCCGTACCGAGAAGACTAATCCCGGTGTTGACCAAGGTGACAGGGCCCGACGCGCAGCCGCTGCCGGAGGCTGCGGCAAGGCATGCCTTGACCAAGCCTGTGTTCACCCCCAATGTGGCACGGCAATCCGCCTTTGCGGCCGCGCACTGAATGCCCTGCAATGAGGCCGTGGCCGCCGCGACTTCAACGTAGAGTGGCACGTTGATGCCAACGCCGGCCAAGCTGGCCACATCAATACTGATTCCGGCATCGAGTCGCAACCCCACCTGGGCCGTGTGCGCGGAAGTCTGCCAGACTCCGGGACTCAGCTGGCGCGCGGGGCCCACTGCCATCACGGGTGGCTGCACGACATAGAGCTTGGCGCCGATACTGGTAAGGCCGGGCACGCTGAGATTAGGCACATTCACCTGGATCGCCGAATTGCCATTGGCAACCTGCGCCCCGAGCATCAGCAGTTGCGCCACGTTCAGCGCCACGTCCGCCGCTGACGACGCCGCCGGCGCCAGCACGCCCAGGTTCAGCAACTGGCCCAGTCCCACGTTAGCCTTGACCCCGCTCAACCCAAGTTGCGTAGGCGGACTGCCCAGCGCCGTGGACAGCAGCGAATCCTTGCCGGCCGCGCCCAGCACGAGCGCATAGAACTGCTGGATCGACAGCGATGTCTTCAGCAAGTCGTCAATGGTGCCAACACCCAGCTTCAGGCGCAACTGGTCAAGCGTGACATTGGCGTTGAGCAAGCCTTGCCAGTCCAAAACGGACAGCTGCACCGAAGTCCCCAGCAAACTGCCGAGCACACTGCTACCGGTATTGACGTCCAGCAACCCGCTACCTACCGAAAACGACGCCACCGGCGGACTCGCATTGGCAATCGCCTCCGCGCGCAACTGGCGCGACGCGCTGCCGGGAATCACGAACAGGATCGGCACGGTCTGGGTCACGACCACCTGCACCGCGTTTGCCGATAGCTTGGTGGTGTCGTAGCCGGCGTTGAAGTGCCGTACGGTGTCGCTCCCGGTGCTGTAAGCCGGATCCCATACGCCCAGGCAGACCCGCATGCCATCGGCATCGCTGCTGCCCGCCGCGCTGCAATTGGCAGTCGCGGTGCCGGCGTAGTCATTCTGCGTGCCCGCCGACTGCGTGGCGCTCAGCACATTGGCCGACACGGTGGCGGCAGCCGCGGCTTGCTTGAGCTGCTGCGCGCCGGCCAGCGCGGCCATGTCGGCGATCTTTTGCAACTGGCGCTGCCGGTAGAACACATGGCCAACATCGATCGAAACCAGCGAACCGATCGCAACCGTTGCCAGCAGCAGGGCGCCAAGCACACCGATGGCACCGCGCTGCCCGCGTCGGCGCCCAGCGACGAGATGCGAGCAGCAGCGACTCATCGGCCTGCCACTCCCTGCCCTGCGCCACCGCCGGAACCATTTTTCGATCCCGCCTGGCCCGTATAGAACTCGGGGATCGGATACGTGAACGTCGCCATGTAGCGCTGGTAGGACAGGGCAGCCTGCTCCCCACGCAACACCTGCAGCTCGCCCGCCTGCGCGCCGCTGCGCTGGATCTCGAGGATGCCGCGGGTATGCGGGCCAATCTCTTGCCGGGCCGGTCGCGCCGAGGGGGTTGCAGGCGCGTCCGTCTGGGCTCCGGCGGGGAAGGCGCCCAGCCCGAGCATGGCGATCACAAGCGCCAGTCCGCTGCGGCGGGCATGGCCACGCAGGCTTCTTGTTCCGGTCTGGTTCATGGAAATCTCCTGGGTTGGTGCCGTCGGCGCGGACAACGGGTATCGGGTATTGCGAGCTTGTGCCATCCAGCGATCTCTCATGGCGTGGCCTGGATGATGTCGGTCAGGCGCTGATGGTTCGGGCCGGGTGTGCCGGCGGCGGCAAGCCGGGCCGATTGTGGCGCGGTCTGCGCCACGGCCTGCTGCGCGGCCACGCGCTCGCGTTGCGTGCTCGCGCGCCGGACCCGCTCCGCCTCCTGCAACACCGCCTTGCGCGTTGCCTCGGGCAGGCCAGCCCGCTGCATCAGCGACGCCGCCTGCTCACGCTTGCCGTCGGCTGCGAGCCAGACCGCCGCGTTGCTCACCACGCGCGGATTCTTGCCATCGAGCTGCAGGGCCTGCATCACCGGCACGCGCGCTTCAGGCAGCGCGCCAGTGCGCATCAGCGCGTAGCCCAGGTCATTGGCCACCTGTGCATTGGTGGGATCGGCACCGGCTGCCAGTTGGAACGCTGTCGCGGCAGCGGCAAAGTCGTTCCTGCGCCCGGCGATCAGGCCCAGGCCGTGGTAAGCGCGCGCCTGCACCGAAGTGCCAGCCAGGCTGCGATAGGCCTGCTCGGCAGCGGCATCCTGATTGGTCTCGCGCAACGCATCCGCGCGCATCAGCGTCATCGCCGGCGACACGCCGAAGCGTTTCTCGTAGACGTCGATATGCGCGAGCGACGCGAAGTACAGGCCCTCTTCCTGCATCTTGCCGATCAGACCGAGGTAGACCGACTTATCGTCGTAGATGGCCCGGTCCTGCTTGTCGCGCAGCTTGGACAGCTCGACCTGTGCATCCGCCTGATCGCTCATGCGGGTGGCCAGGCTGGCACCGCAGCCAGATAACACCGCCAGGGCCAATGCCGATGCCAGGGCGGTTAAAGCGCGTGCGGGCCAAAGCAATCGATATCCCGTCTCGCTTCCTGGGCGCTTGTCTTGCTTGTTCATTTCGATCCCCCCGACATATGCGCCAGCATTCTTATCACGCCCAAAAAGCCTGGTCCGGCCGTGATGATCAGCAATACGGGCAGCATGGTCACCACCATGACCGCAGTCATCTTCACCGTTAGCTTCCCCACCTGTTCTTTCATGCGCGCCTTGCGCGATTCCTGCAGGCGCAAGCCGAATTGCCGCAGCGGCTCCTGAACGGCCCCGCCGAATCGATCCACCTGGCTAAGCATGGTGATCAGGTTTTTCAGGTCCTCGCTGTCGAACAGCTTCCCGATGCGCTGGAGCGTCTGGTCGCGCGACCGGCCCGAAGCAAACTGCTGGTTGGCACGCATCAGCTCAGGGCCAAGCACGCGCAGCATGCTGTCGAACTCCGCGACGATCACCTGCAGGCTCTGATCGATCGACAACCCCACACCCTGCAGCAGGCGCAGCATGTCGACCAGCACAGGCAACTCATCCTCCAGGCGCAGCATGCGGCTGCTGGCCCGACGCCGCAACGCCCATTTCGGCGCCAGGAAAAACACCGCGAACGTGACGAAGGCCCACATCGCTGCGCCCATCACCGATGTGGGCAATCGCCATGCAAAGACTCCCGCCGCCAACGCCGCCGGTAACGACAGGCGCAGTCCCCCAAATATGGCCCGGGCCTTGTCACCGTAAAAGCCACACTGTTCAAGCAAGCGCTGTTCTTCGGCCGTCACCACGGCCTTGCCCAAAGGCGACTCAAGCCAACGCTGGTCAAAGCGCTTGCCAAGCTGGCTGCCCAGCCGCGCACCAATGCGAGCGCCGGCACCTTGGGCCGCAGCGTTGGCAGCGTTGGCAGCGCTGGCCGGAGCCGTGGCGGGAGCATCCGGCACGGCGGCGGCAGCGGCCGCCTGTCGCGAGAGAGCGGCATCGATGGTCCGCTCGGCGCGGCGACGTTGCCGCCATTGCCCCACCAGCGGCATGGCCAGGGCGGCTAGCCCGATGGCCGCCGCGCATAGGCTCAGAGAGATCAAGGTAGTGCTATCCATGGTCCCTTGTTCCTATACCGACTTGGCCAGGCGATAGAGCATGGCCGCTCCCATCACTTCCAGTATCACGGCAACCAGCAATAGCGTCTTGCCGGCCGGGTCGCGCCACATCATCATGATGTAGGCGGCATTCATCACGAACATCAACCCGGCCACCACCATCGGCAGCAAGCCGAGCACCCAGGCCGACAACCGCGTCTCGGACGACAGCGCATGCAGTTCCTGCTGCGCTTGCTGGCGGTCTCGCATGAAGGCGGCGGTACGCTCCATGACAATGTCCGCGCGGCCGCCGTAGCGCACCGCGAGACGCAACACGGAAGACAGCAGCATCAGTTCGTCAACCTGGTAGATCCGCGCGACCTGCAAGACCGCCTGATCCAGTTCCTTGCCTGCGCGCTGCAAGTGGATGGCCTGCACCAGGCACTGGCGCAATGGCGCCTCGGTGTTGCCGATGGCAGCCTGAAAAGCCGAAGGCACACTGCTGCCGATGCTCATCATCCGGACTACCGCATCGAGAAACGACGGCAACTGCTGGCGAAGTCTCTGCCCGGTACGACGGGCTCGGTTCCAGAGCATGAAATAAAGGATCGCCACCCCGATCGACAACGCGGCCACTGCGGCCAGCCAGCCGCCCATGGCAACGCCCACGAGCCCTAAGGCGATGATGGCCCCCCCCCACAGCGCATAAGTGCGCCGCGTCGGCGCCAGGTCCGCACGGCGCAGGAAATCCGCCCACTTGCGCCGCAAGTCGTGCTGCTTCTTGCCGGCTTGCGGCTCTGGCGTAGTCGCATAGCGTGCCTTGACCTGCTCGGTCTGCGCTTGCAAGAACGCGCGTGCGCTCTCTTCCTGCGCGCGCGCCTTGGCGCTGGACAGCAGCAGCAGGCCCAGTCCCAGCAAAACGAGAGCGGCCGCGGCAACGACCAGCGCTGCGCTAGACATCGAAGCGGTCGTCCAGGCCAAAGTTGGCCGGGCGCATGCGCGCCAGCTTGGGCGAATGCGGCAGGATGCCAAGCGAGAGCCAGCGGTCTACCTCGTTGCCGTCAGGGCCGACGAACGGCTCGTGGCGGAACAGCTCCTGGGTCGAGATGATGTTGTCGCCAAGGCCAGTGACTTCCGTGATCGAGAGGATGCGGCGCTTGCCATTGGAGAGCCGGCCGATCTGCACGATAAAGTCGATGGCATTGGCAATCTGCCGGCGCAGGCTGGCCTCGCTGCCCTGGAAGCCGGCAAAGCCGGCCAGCATCTCCAGGCGGTACAAGCACTCGCGCGGGCTGCTCGAGTGGATGGTGCCCATGGAGCCATCGTGCCCCGTGCTCATGGCCTGCAGCATTTCCAGCACCTCGCCGCCGCGCACCTCGCCCACGATGATGCGGTCGGGCCGCATCCGCAGGCTGTTGCGCAGCAGGTCGCGGATCGACACCACGCCCGTGCCTTCGAAGCCGCCGGGGCGGCTCTCCAGCCGCACCACGTGCGGATGGTTGAGCGCCAGTTCCGCCGTGTCCTCGATGGTGATCACACGCTCGCCGTCAGGCACATAGGTGGCCAGCGCATTGAGCAGCGACGTCTTGCCCGAGCTGGTGCCGCCGCTGACAAGGATGTTGCAGCGCGCCTTTACGGCAGCTTCGAGCAGTTCGTTGACCTCAGGACTCATGGTGCCCAAGCCTTGCAGGTCCGCGGGCGTCAGCGGGTCCTTGCGGAACTTGCGGATCGACACCACCGGGCCGGCCAGCGCCAGCGGGGGAATCACCACGTTGATGCGCCCGCCATCCGGCAGGCGTGCGTCGACCATGGGGTTGGACTCATCCAGCCGCCGCCCGATCGGCGCCAGGATGCGGCGCACGATGCGCAGCAGATGCCCACTATCGGCAAAGCGCACGGGAATGCGCTCCAGCACGCCGTGCCGGGAGACGTAGACGTCCAGGTGCCCGTTGACCAGGATGTCTTCCACCGCCGGGTCGTTAAGCAAGTCCTCGATCGGGCCGAAGCCCGCCAGCTCCTTGGTCAGCGCCTCGGCGATCTGACGCAGCTCGGCCTCGTTGATGGGAATGCGGCGCAGCCGCGTGAAGCTCTCCAGCTCCAGGTCGACAAAGCGGTTGATCGCGGTTCGCGACCAGCGGCCGAACTCCGCGCCCAGCTCCTCGATGCGGGTGAGCAGATGCTCATGGGCCGCTTCCTTGATGTTCTGGAATTCCTGCGAAGCAGGAAAGGGCGCGGCGGAGTTATCGGAGAATTCGATGGCTTGCGACATGTCAGTTCCCAGCCCGCTCAGCGCGTATCACGCGCATGGCGCGTAGCGCTTCGGGCAGTTTTTCTTTTACCCGGCCCAGCAAGCCAGCTTCGCTTGCAGTGCCGGCACGGTATCCCAGCCGATCCACCAACTGGCCAATGGCACGGACATAGGGATCGGCGGGGCTGTCATCGGCCAGCACCACGCCACGGTTGAGCGCCAGCACCAGCGGCTCGCGCCGGTCGGGCAAGGTGCCAACCGATGGCGCCTCCAGGCGCTGCGCGATCTGCTGGGCATCCACGCCCAGGCGCGCCTCGAAGCGCGAGACCAGCAAGTGCAGGTCATCGCGCTCCACCTCGCGCTTCTTCAACTCCTGGAGCAACTCCGCGGCCGAGACGATGGCGCCCACGCTTTGGTCCACCACCAACACCACCATGTCGGCGGCCTTGACCAGGTGTGCCATGAAATCGACATTGCTAAAGCCGCCCAGGTCCACCACCTGCAGGTCAAAAAAAGCGCGCAGGCGATTGAGCAGCCCAAGCGCCTCCATGAACGAGATATCCCGCATCTCCGCCAGGGTGGCCGGCAGCGGCAACACGGCCACGCCACTGCCGTGGCGCGCCAGCGCGGTCTGCACGAAGACCTGGTCGAAGCGCCGCAGGTTGCGCACGCCTTCGACGAAGTGAAAGCCGGGGCTGATGTTCATGTACAACGAGCCGTCGCGCGACGGCAGCCCCAGGTCCATCAACAGCACTTCGCCATGGCTGCGCTTGCGCACCGCCGCCGCGAGGTTGGTAGCCAGCGTGGTGGCGCCCACGCCCACGCGCGCGCCAAGCACCGCCACGACCTTACCCCGGCGCGCCGGCTCCGCGTGGCCGCGCACCGCCAGCAGCCTGCGCACGATCTCGATCGCGCCAGCCGGCGGCGCCGTCATGTCGATAAAGTCCTTGGCGCCAGCCCGCAGCGCGGCCAGCATGATGTCCGGCTCGCCCGCGTTGCCCACCGCCACCAGCGGCAGCCCCGGGTACAGCTTCGTCACATGCTCGGCCAGCCGGCTTGACGCCAGCGCCTGCTCCCGCGAAAAATGCAGGAAGACCATGCCGGGATTGACCGTGGCGATCTGCTCCACGAAGGCATCCTGCGGGCCAGCCTCGACGACCAGCCGGCCCAGGTTGCCGAGCGCGTTGGCCAGCCATTGGCGCGGCTCCGGCTGTGCGGTATTGAACAGGAAGAAGTCCATCTGACCCCGCCTTGCGCCGTCGTCCTGCTTGCCCAATGTCATTTTGAAAACCCTGGCAGCGTCGGATCGACGTAGTCGCCAAGCACATACCGCCCCCACACATTGGGGTTGCCGCTGGTGCGCCCATCCTCGCTGACCGCGGCCACGGCCGCCGCGCCCTTGGCGAGCGGGCGCACCAGGCGCGGCGTGACCACGATCATCAGCTCGCGGTCTTCCTGGTTGAAATTCAGGTTGCGAAAGAAGGTACCGATGATCGGCAGGTCGCCGAGGAAAGGCACCTTGTTGACGTTGCTGACCGTGGTACGGCTGACCAGCCCGCCAATCACGAAGCTCTCGCCATCGCCGAGTTCCACCGTGGTGTCGGCGCGGCGGGTGACGATGGCAGGCACCATGGCGCCGTTGATCGATACGCCGCGCGACGGATCGAGATCACTGGCTTCAGGCGCCACCTTCAATGCAATGCGATCCTTGGCCAGCACGGTGGGCGTCACAGTCAGGCCAATGCCGAAGGGCTTGAACTGGATGGTGGTCGTGCCGAGTGCCTGCGGCACCGGGATCGGGATCTCCCCGCCGGCAAGAAAGCTCGCGCTCTGCCCGGACAGCGCCACCAGGCTCGGCTCGGCCAGCACCCGCGCCATGCCATTGCTTTCCAGCAGGCTCAGGTTGGCGAAGATCCCGCGCGAGAATGACGCCGCGACAAGATTGAAGGCACTACTCATCGGCGAGCTGATGTCGGCACTGAACGAACCCGGCGTGGAGTCCGTTCGCGGTGTGAAAGTGAACTTGTTCAGCGACGACGGGGAGAACGTGCCAAAGGCGAAGCCGCCGTTGTTCCGGTAGAAATTGAACCCCACCTCCTTGAGCACGGTCTTGCTGACCTCGACCACCTTCACGTCGACCTGCACCGTGCTGCTGACCGCAATCGTGGAGCGATCGATCACCACACCACCCTTGCCTTCGGCGGTAGCGGTGGCCGAGCGCGCTGCCAGTTGCGCGCGCAGCGAAGCCTGCGCATCGCGCGCCTGCCCGCTGATCAAAGCGCCGCCGCCCGATACGGCCACGTCGGGATCGCCGGGCTCGCCTCGCGTCGCATCCACTTGCACCCGGTAGGTTTGCGCGGCTTCGCCACGCGGCCAGACCATCAGCTCGGTGGCGCCGGGCTTCTTGGCCACCACCAGCACGCCGTTGGCACCCGAGCCGCTCTTTAGCAGCAACGCATCCGCCACGGCAGGATTGCCGATCGCCACGCGTTCAAGTGGCTTGTGCAGACGTAGCTCACGCTGGCTACCCACCACCAGCTTCAGATCGCGCACGCCGCCATCGGCCTGCTGCGCCCACGCCGCTGGGACGGTGCAGCAGACGGCCAGGATGGTAGCGGCCCCGGCAAGAATGGATTTCATCAATCGACTATCCAGAAGTAACACTGAAAACACCAATCCAAGCGCAATCCGGCGGGCCTGCACGAGGCATGCATCGACCACGGCGGCGTGCCTGGCTTCATTCGATCTCGCGCTTGCCGCCGCGGATCATCTCAACACTGTTTTGCGCGACGCTGCTCGCGATCGCGCCATGAGGGCGCTGCGCGATGGCTGCGGGTGCCGGGACAGGCGATGGCGCCGCCTTGACCGGAAGCGCTTCACCCCGTGCCCCGCCGGCGATCCCTGTCAGCGCAACGCCTGCCATTGCGCGATCGGATGGCGCCAGCGCTGCGGCAGGCACCCCGCCTTTTGCCTGCGTCTTTGCCAGCAATACCGGCGCGGGATCCTCAAACAAGCCTTCAGTGGGAACATCCGGATCATCGGGATTGCGCAGGGCCAGCAACAGGCGCCCGGTTTGCTGTGCGATGGCCAGCTTGCCGACGTTGGCCACCGGCACTGCCAGTACGGCGGTCTTCGCGCCTTCGCGGCGCGCCATCATTTGCTCGGGCGGGGGCTTGGCGGCTTCATTGACCGTACCCGCGCCATAGGCCAGCACGCGCAGGCGCGCGAGCAGCATGCGTGCCTGGCTGCCTGCGATCTCCTGGCCATCGCGGCGGAACACCGCGAACACATCGACAAAGTCGCCCGGCTGCACCTGGTTGCCAACGCCAATCACTTCATCGACCGCGACCGCCACCGCGCGCTCGCCCTCTTTCACCTGGGTGGCAAGGCCCGCCAGCAGCTGGCTTTCGAGTACCGGCACGTTCGCGCCGATGCCAACCAACGGCACCTGGCCTGCCACGCGGGCCACCTCGGTGTAGGCCCCAGCCGGATTGATGGGTAACTGCTCTACTTTGAGGGCGTCGACGGGGACTGGCTTGCCGGCTTCAATCGGCTTCACTGTGACCACCACCGGATACGACTGCGCGCTTGCGGGCACGGGCTCCGCTGGTTTGGCCGGCGTACGCGCCACGCGCCACGCGAGCAGCGCCAGCAACGCGGCAAGGACGAGCAGCGCGATGGCAAGCACGCGGATCTGTTTGCTGGTCATGCTAAATCTCTGGTTTGGATAAATGGAATCTGGCTTGGGCACATGTCGACAAACGGCGTTCGCTCGTGGCGTGGGCAGATCCTCATGTGTCAGGCGCCAGTTGCACCGTCGCGCTGCCAGTCAGCGTTGTGGGAATGGGTACCCCAGGTATGACCGGCAAGATCGCGCTTGAGGGAAGGTTCAGCGTCACCGTGACGCAGACCGAACCGCTCGGATTGGCGCAGGAAACAACTTGCGCGATATTGGCGGTGGGAATGACGCTGCTGATCGAGGCAGGCAGCACAGCGAGGGCCGTCGTCGAAGCCGCACTCACCCGCAAGGCCTGCGTGGCAGCCGCGTTATTGGCCGATGCCCCGCTCGGGTAACGCAGGGCTGCTCGCGCGCCCTCTTCCGCGGCAAGCGTCAGGGTCTGCTGCAAGGCCAGCACGATGCCGAAATAGACAATGCCGATCACGACAGCCAGAAGAACCGGCAGCACGATGGCAAATTCAAGCGCAGCCGTTCCGGACGAGCGCGTCCGCACGGCGTGGTTTCCCCGCAATGGCATACTTCACCCGGTTATCTTTTACTTTTTGCGCCGACCGGTGACGCGAGCGCCAGGCGGTTGGCCAACGGCCCCTCGCCCGCGCGGCAGCTACCTTCCCAGGATCATCCAGACCAACAAGCCGATCGCAAGGTACGCAGCGTACGGAATGCCGCGCTGCTCCGCCGTGTGGGGCGCCGCGCCAGGCACGCTGATGCCGCCTGCGCGCCGCTGCAAGCTTGCGGAATGGTCTCGCCATGCAGCCCAGACCGCGCCAGCTTGCATGCGCACCAGCAAGGCATGCGCAAGCGCCAGCAGGCTGCCGACGACCCATACCGTCACCAGCCCCATGGGGCCAGTAAACAAGCCTGTTACGGCGAAGAACTTGATGTCGCCCGCGCCCATGCGGCCGAGTGCATAAACCGGCAACATGACCAGCAGGCCCACCAGAAAGCCGAGCAGCCGCGAACCCAGCCCAGGCACAGGCTCAGAAGCCGGCCCGAACGCAAGCGCCAGGCCGATTGCCACGATCGTGGCAGCCAGCACGGCATTTGGTACTTTGCGATAAGCGAAATCGGTCCAGATGATCGCCGCGCAGAACAGCGCAGCAATCAGGGCTAACACTTAGCCACCGGATGCGGGAAGAATGGCCGTGACCTTGCTGCTCAAGCGAGTGAACAGGGCACTGACGTCGGTGCCTAGCTGGGTGACCGTGGTGATAAGAGCCAGAGCAATGAGTCCTGCAATCAACCCGTACTCGATTGCAGTTGCCCCTTGTTCGTCCCGAAGAAAGCGTACCAAAGCGTTTTTCATGATGTCACTCCGTTTTTGATTTATTCCATCACGCAGCGTCCGCTTACCCCTCCGATACCGCCTCGCTCTTGTGGCCAGGCTAGTACCGAGCAGTAACGCTGGTGAAGAATTTATAGATCAAAGCCATGTATCAACCATACCCCCCCTTGGAGTTATAGTTGTCTCAGCATAATGGCTGACGCCCGTTTGAAAACAGTGTCTTTTTAAAGAGCAAACGTTCTACTCGCGTCAAATACCACACCCGTTCGGGTGAGCCATGTGGCGCGGCGTGGTGTAAAAGGATGCGCAGCCGCGGGGTAAGGACAACTGCGCACCGTAAAGACTAATTCGACGTGCTCGACGTACTCGACCTACTCAGATCAACAATCAACGAGCCAGGCCGCCGAGCAGATTGGTCAGCCCCGGCGTGTTCGGCGTGCCCGATGTCGTCGAAGCCGCGCCCGCTGCGGCGTTGCGCGCGCCGCTCAGCACGCCCGTTACAGGTGCCAGCAAACCGGCCAGGGGCCCCAGCGCGCCGGCAGTGCCCGTGCCCGCGGAAGCGCCGCCCGTCACGCCGGCAAGCAGGCCGGTCACGGGTGCCAGCACGCCTGCTGTGCCTGTGCCCGTGCCCGAGCCGGAGCCGCCCGCAATGCCACCCAGCGGCAGGTTGTTGAGCAACCCGCCGAGCGGATTGCCGCCGGTGCCGTTGCCGTGCACCAGCACGCCGGTCCCCGCGACGGTCTTGCCGGCTTCGGTCACGACACCGCCGAGGCTGGAGACCAGCGGGGCCTGGGTGTTGGTCAGCAGGCCGCCGCCGCTGGCCACGGAGTTGCCAAGGGTTGCCAGCAGCTTGTCCAGCGGCGCGCCAAGGCCGGTGGCTGCGCCAACCGTTTGCGTAACGGTGGTGACTTGCGTGGTCAGTGGCACGATCACCTTGCTCACGCTGCCGGTGACTTGCGCCACGGGGCCGGTCGAGAGCGCCTCGCCGAGCTTGCCGCCGGCCATCGTTACCGCGCCGCCAACCTGATTGACCAGGCCGCCCACGGGCGTGGTCACCGCACCTAGCGGCGCCAGTTGCCCGGTGCCAAGGCTGCTCACGAGATCGCCCGCGCTCGATACCGTGACGCCAGCTTTCTGCACCACGTTGCCCGTGCTGGACACGGTAATGCCTAGCGGATCGGTGACGGCGCCCATCTTGCCAAGGCCGTCGCGCACACCCACGCCTAGCGCACCTACCGTGTTACCGGCGTTTACCACTACGCCGCCGAGCGCGTTGCGCGTGGCGTCAGGAAGCAGCGGCACTTGCGCAGCCTGGATCTGCTTGCCGATATCGCTCACCGCATTGCCCGTTGCCACCACCGTATTGCCCACGCCTTCAGTGACCTTGGCGGTGGGCGTGGTGTCGGGCGTCGCAGCCGGTGTGTTCGGAGGGGGCGTGATTGGCGTGACGGCGCTGGGGCTCACGCCGCTGCCGGAGCCGCCTGAGGAGCAACCTGCCAGCAGCAACAGTGCGGCGGCACAGGCGAGGGTCATGGATGACATCGGGGCGAAATGCGCTTTCATGGGATCTCCTGGTCTTCCTCGCGGAAGGTTCTCCTTTGGAACTGCAATCGAATTGGCTCTTGGACGATGCATGCGAAGCCTTGAGCGCGGAACGCAATACGACTAGGGCGTTTGCTTCGTGCCGCGCCGTGCGCCGCGCTTGTCGGGTGTCAATACCGCAAGCTGCGTGCCACCCGCATGGCATGCTGTCGGCAAGGCAGTCCATCACCGCAGGCGCCACCGCGCAAACCGTTGTTTGACGCGGGATGGCGAGCATAGGCCCGCCGCGCGTCGCGTTGCGCAACAAGGCGGCCCCATGCCGCGCGGCGTGTTACGTGCTACGTAACGTGTTCCCCCCTCGATGTTCCCAATGCCCAACTGCACACGCACCGTCTGCCCACACGTTGCCGACACGGAAGCATGCAGCCGTAGCGCAGGGAACAAGTCCGCGTTGTTCCCAATGGGCGCCATGGCGTTACGTAACGCGTAACACCGAAACACCGCACAGCGCGCTCATGTCTGGTCCTTTCCCGGCTATGTCTCATCCTCTTCAAACCCAAGCGTGGCAAGGCTTGGCGCGTTTATATCCGGCGCCCGCGCGCGCGCCGGCGGCATGCGGGCACGCACTGGCACACCCTTTGCGCAATGCAGTGACACCACGGCATGCGCGACGCGCTCCGTGATTTCACGACGGGAAGAAGAAAAGGAAAAGGTCATGCGTACTCAACAGATTCTCATCACGGCACTGCTCGGCTCGCTGTTGGCACTCGGTGGTTGCGCCAGCGGTGGCGGCACAACGTCCATGGATACCGGCAGTGGTGCAGGCACCAGCAATGGCGGCGGCACCAGCGCAGGCACCACCGGCGGCAGCGGTACCGGTACCGGCGGCGGCACCAACGCCGGCACGGGCGGTGGCAGCAATGGCGGCAATTCCGGTGGCAACAACGGCGGAAACAATGGCGGAAACAACGGTGGTAATAACGGTGGCAACACGGCCGCGCTGACGCCGACCAGCAAGATCGTCGATCAGGCGGGTGGCATCGTGACCTCGGCCGGCAACGTCGTGAGCGACCTCGGCACGCAGATCAAGAACACCAACTTGCCGATCCTCTCGACCCAATCCAAGGACGGCCTGGGCGGCGTGGTCGGCTCGCTCGGCGCCGCGGTCAGTACCCTGGGCAACGGCGTGCAAAACGGCCTGGGCAACATCCCTAACGCCACCAACCCGCTCGGCACCACGGTGGCAAGCACCGGCGGCGTGGTCAGCCAGGTGGGCAATGCCGTGACCAATGCCGGCGCGCTCGTCAGCGGCCTGGGCAGCGGTCCGCTGTCGCCCCTGGCAGCCGTCACCACGCCGGTGGGCTCACTGGTTTCGCAAGTCGGCACCGCGGTCAATGGCGCGGGCGTCCAGCTCGGCGCGGCCCTCTCGAGCGGCCCCGTGGAGCAGCTCACCGGCGGCGTCAGCAAGCTCATCGTGCCGCTCACCTCGCAACTCACCAACACCACGCAGACGCTCGGCGCGGCAACCGGCCTGGGTGCTCCGGTCAACAACCTCCTGGCGACGCTTGGCGGCGGCCTGGCCACGGCGGGCAACACGATCAAGCAGACCAACACGCCGGTGGTATCGGGCGTGGGCGGCATCGTCGCCGGTGCGGGCAGCACGGTAGCCGCGCTTGGCGGCGTGGTCTACAACCCGGGCGGCACGGGTACCGGCAACCCGCTGGCGCCGGTCACGAGCCTGCTGGGGGGCCTCACGGGTGGACTGACTGGTGGCCTGACGGGTGGCAGCGCAAGCGGCCCGCTCGCGCCCGTCACCAGTCTGGTCAGCGGCTTGACCGGTGGGCTCACTGGTGGCCTGGGCGGTAGCAACGCAAGCGGCCCGCTCGCGCCTGTCACCAGCCTGGTCAGTGGCCTGACCGGCGGACTCACCGGCGGCCTGGGCGGCGGCAGCGCAAGCAGCCCGCTCGCGCCTGTCACCAGCCTGGTCGGCGGCGTGGTAAGCACGGTCGCCGGCGCAGCTGGCGGTGCCTCGGGTGGCGGCGCAGGCAATGCGCTCGCACCGGTTACCGGCATCGTCGCTGGCGTCACCGGCGGCAATGGTGCAAGCAGTGGCAGCGGCTCGGGCAACAACGCACTGGCGCCGGTTACCGGCCTCGTGAGTGGCCTGCTGGGCGGCCTCGGCGGCAAGCGCTAAGTGCCGAGCAGGCAATACATGCTTCGCGCTTCATGCGCCTGCATTTAAGAATTAAAGAAGGGGGTGCGTTCGACGCGCCCCTTTTAAAAAGAGAACGCGATCGGCCACGCAGCAGCGTCAAGGGTAGCGGCACCCCTGGCGTCATTGGCACAGCGCGTTAAAGCCGCATGCTGATTTTTACGGATACAGGGGTATTACCATGACGCACACACACCTGCGTGTCGCTACGTTGCTGCTCGGCATCGGTGCCTGCACCAGTGTCCTTGCGGAACCACGCAGCCCGATCCTGGGCGATCCCACGCAAACCTTGCCTAGCATCGCGCCCGCGCGCCCGCCGCAGAGCAATGTCACCGTGCAGGTCGAACGGCCGGACGCCGCGCTGCAAAACCTGCTTACCAGCAAGCTCACGCCGCAGCGATTCCAGATCGAAGGCGTGAAGGCGATCCCTTTCGCGGAAATCGCAGCCAAATTCGCACCGCTGGCCGGCAAGGAAATCACGGTGGGCCAGTTGCTGGAGGTGGCGAATGACGTCACCCGGATGTACCAGCAACGCGGCTTTCCGCTGTCCTTCGCCTTTGTCCCGACGCAGAGCTTCGAGAATGGCAATGTGCTGGTCACCGTGGTGGAGGGCCATGTTTCCACCATCACGATCCGCGGCGAAGCCGGCCCGGCCGAAGGCCGCCTGCGCGCCATTGCAGAGCAATTGATGCAGGACCAGCCGCTGCGCCGCGAGACCTTCGAGCATTACGTCAACGTACTGGCGCTGCAGCCCGGCATGCAGGTGGCAGCGACCGTGCAGCCGCCGCAGACCACGGACGGCGCCTGCGAGATGGTGCTCGAGGTCAAGCGCAAGCCCTTTACGTTTGGCATGGGCCTCGATTACAAGGATCCGAGCGTGCGCGGCATCTTCACCGCCACCACCAACAGCCTGACCCCGCTGGGGGAACAGATATCGGTCTCCGCGCTGGCGCCCCGGGGCCCGGACCATGAGGAATACTACGTCGCCAGCTACGGCCAGCCGATCGGCACCGAGGGCATGATGGCCCGCCTGAGCGCCTCGCATTACCGTGGCGTGCCGCAGAACGGCACGCTGGCGCAGATCGGCTTCGATACGCGCTACGTGAACGACACCAAGCGCCTCGGCGGCACGCTCAGCTATCCGGTGATCCTCAACAACGCGCACTCGCTCACGGCTACCGGCGGCCTCTATGCCAACGACCAGTTCGAGCGCTATACGCAGTCGGGCACGGGCAGCCAGATCGCGCTGACCACGCACGTGCGCGTGCTGAGCGCGGAACTCGCCTACGTGCAGCGGCAGGAGGGCCAGACCCGCAGTGCCACGCTAGGCGTCTACAAAGGCATGAACGCGCTCGGCGCGAGCCGTGAGAACAACGTCAACGACCTGGACTTCGTGCGCAGCCGGCTGGTGGTGTCGCAGGCCACGGACTTGCCCTGGGGCTTCGGCGTGGCGGTGTCCGCCGCAGGCCAGTACAGCGGGCAGCGCCTGGCGTCGAGCGAGCAGATCAGCTTTGGTGGCCGCTTCTTCGGGCTCGGCTATCCGGCGGGCGAGGTGGCGGGCGACAAGGGCTGGGGCGCGTCGGCTGAGATCAACCGCCTCTTTACGCCCGGCCTGACCTACCTGAAGACCGTGCAGCCTTACGTGCTGACAGACATGGCGCGCGTGTACTCGAACAGTTTGTCGCTGGTGCACCGCACGCTGCAGTCGGTGGCCATCGGCCTGCGCTTCTCGGACCGGCGTTACTACACGCTGGATGTCTCGGTGGCGCAGCCGGTTGGCGACAAGCCGACCAATGCCTCGCGCCGGTCGCCGCGCCTGAACGCAACTTACTCCTATCAGTTTGAATAGGTGACGGCGCAGGTGGCGAGTCGGTAGCGACTATCGGGCGAACAGGCGCATAGGTCGCGCCTGGACGGCAAAGACGAAGCGTCTTTGCGAATTTTCCGCATCACTTTGCAGATCTTTCCGAATTTTTTCGATGACAATGCGAATGATACTTGTTTGCGTTCATTGCCAACCGCAGCCATCGGAGAATCATGCAAAGCGCCCTCGTCATCAGGACCAAGAAGAAGCTCAGCGCCACCGCGCACCTGACTGGCGGCGTTGGCGTGGCCATCGCGGCCGCGCCAACGGCTGCCCAGACCGCCGGAAGCACCAAGGTGGCGGCGGCGGAACTGCCCGCAGTCATTGTCAGCGGCTCGGCCCCAAACCCGTTCAAGACCGACGGCACCTCCTCGATCAAGACGCCTGGCGCCTTGCTGGATACGCCCAGGTCCATCACGGTAATCCCGCAGGAACTGATCCAGAGCACCGCCTCCACCAGCCTCACCGAGGCGCTGCGCACCGTGCCCGGCATTGCATTTGGCGCGGGCGAAGGCGGCAACCCGGTTGGCGACCGTCCGTTCATCCGTGGCTACGATGCGCAGGCCAGCACCTTCCTGGATGGCATGCGCGACATCGGCGCGCAATCGCGCGAGATGTTCAACATCGAATCGGTGGAGGTCACCAAAGGGCCGGCCGGCGCCTACGACGGACGCGGCTCGGCGGGCGGCAGCATCAACATTGTCAGCAAGTCGCCCAAGCTGGGCAGCTTCGCCGAAGGCAATCTCGGCGTGGGCAATGCCAGCTACAAGCGCGGCGCCGCCGACGCCAACTGGCAGTTCAGCGGCCACGCCGCGGTGCGTTTCAACGCCATGTTCCAGGATGCGGGCGTGCCCGGACGCGACAGCACGCATCAAGAGCGCTGGGGCTTTGCCCCGTCCGTCGCCCTTGGCCTTGGTGGCCCGACCCGGCTGACGCTCTCCTACTACCACATGGAGACGAACGGGCTGCCCGACACCGGCATGCCCTACGACAACCCGAACTTCGTGCCGCGCACCGATGGCCGGCCGCGCACGCGGCTGCCCGGCGATGGCTCGCCGCTCAAGCTGCCGCGCAACACCTACTACGGCCTGGTCGACCGCGATTTCCGCAAAGACAGCGCCGACGTCGCCACCATCCGCTTCGAGCACGATTTCAGCCCGGCGCTCAAGTTGCGCAACCAGACGCGCATCGGGCGCACCAGGCAGGACTACCTGTGGACGCGCCCGGACGGCAGCTTCAATGGCAACATCTACTACGACATGGTCTGGCGTCGGACCAACCAGCGCCACGGCGTCTCCACTACGCAGGCCAACCAGACCGACCTGTCGGGCGAGTTCCTCACCGGAGCCATCAAGCACAAGTACGCCTTCGGCGTGGAGTTCTCTCGCGAGAAAAGCGAAAACGACGGCTACACGGTCGCCACCGGCAACAGCCGCTGCCCGAGCGGCCCGGGCGCGGCCAGCGGCTACAACTGCACCACGCTGTACAACCCGGACCCGCATGACCCGTGGAGCGGCCGCATCGCCCGCAACTACAACCCGACCAATCACGCGGCCACGACCGCATCGGTCTATGCGTTCGACTCGATCGCGCTCAGCAAGCAGTGGATGTTGAATGCGGGATTGCGCTTCGACCACTACCGCGGCGAAGTGCGGACCGCTCGCGCCAACGGCGGCGCTGGCCCGCGCAGCACGCATACGCGTGACGACAACCTCTTCAACTATCAGGTAGGCGTGGTCTACAAGCCGGTGGAAAACGCCAGTGTCTACTTGTCCTACGGCACCTCGTCCACACCCGCCGGCGCGGTGGTCGGCCAGGGCAGCGAGCCGAGCGGGCTCGCGCCGACCAGCGCAGGCTCCGCGTTGTCTCCGGAAAAGAACCGCAGCATCGAGCTCGGCACCAAGTGGGACGTGCTGCGCAAGCGCCTGGCCTTGACGGCCGCCATCTTCCGCGTGGAAACCACCAATGCGCGCATCACCCTGGAAGACGGCCTCGCGGCCATGGCGGGCAACAAGCGCGTGGACGGCATCGAGCTCGGCTTCTCCGGCAACGTGACGGATCAGTGGGCTGTCTTCGGCGGCTACACCCACCTGAAAAGCGAACTGCGCAACAACGGCGGATCCGGCGCGGCCTTCGGCGCATCCAACGGCCACGCCTTCCCCAACACGCCGTCGGACAGCTTCAGCCTGTGGAGTACCTATCAGTTCCTCCCCAATCTCACGGTCGGCGGCGGCGCTTACTACGTCTCCAAGGTGTGGGGCAGCGAGGCCCGCAACAACTGGGTGCCGTCCTACTGGCGGTTCGACGCCATGGCGGCCTACCAGCTGAACAAGCACGTGACGCTGCAGCTCAACGTGATGAACCTCGCCGACAAGGTCTATTACAACCAGGCCTACCCGGCGCACTACGCATCGATTGCGCCCGGGCGCGCCGCCGTTTTCAACGTCAACCTGCGCTACTGAGCCGAGGTTGGCCGTCGTCGTGGCACGCGGGAGCCGCACGTGCCACGGCATGTATTCCCGCACGGCGAACCCTGAAATGTAACGTTTTCGCTACAGACGCCATGGATGTATGCCTTGACTGACATATAAAATACAAATGATAATTCCTCTCATTCGCAACATCATTCAAGCAATCGGGGAAATTCGTGCAGACCGCTTTTGTTGTCCGGAAGAACAAGAAACTTAACGTCATCCCGCGCCTTTCCGGCGCCGTTGGCATGGCGGTCGCGGCCGCGCCGGTGGCTGCCCAATCCGCCGGCACGACCGTTGCTGCCGTGGAATTGCCGGTGGTAACCGTCAGTGGTGCCAGCGAAAGCGGCTTCAAGGCGGACACCGCATCGTCGATCAAGACACCCGCCGCCCTGCTCGATACGCCCAGGTCGATCACCATCATTCCGCAGGAAGTGATCCAGAGCACCGGCTCGACCAGCCTGAGCGATGTGCTTCGCACGGTACCCGGCATCTCCTTTGGCGCCGGCGAAGGCGGCAACCCGGTTGGCGACCGGCCCTTTATCCGTGGCTACGATGCGCAGGCCAGCACCTTCCTGGATGGCTTCCGTGACATCGGCTCGCAAAGCCGCGAGCTGTTCAACGTCGAATCCGTCGAGGTCACCAAGGGCCCGGCCGGCGCCTACGACGGCCGCGGCTCGGCCGGCGGCAGCATCAATATCGTCAGCAAGGCGCCCAAGCTGACCAGCTTCGCCGAAGGCAACATCGGCGTCGGCAATGCGGACTACAAGCGCGCCACGGTCGACGGCAACTGGAAGTTCGCAGACCACGCGGCTTTCCGCCTGAACGCCATGTATCACGATGCCGGCGTCGCCGGGCGCGATACCACGCACCAGAATCGCTGGGGCTTTGCGCCCTCCGTGGCCTTCGGCCTGGGTACCGGCACGCGCCTGACGCTGTCCTACTACCACATGCAGTCGGACGATATCCCCGACACCGGCATCCCGTACAACAACCCCACCTTCAATCGCCGCACCGACGGCCGCCCGCGCCTGAGCGTCGCCGGCGACGGCTCGCCGGTGAACGTGCCGCGCAACACCTATTACGGCTTGTCCGATCGCGACTTCCGCAAGGACAAGGCCGACATGGGCACCATCCGCTTCGAGCACGATTTCAGCCCCGCGCTCAAGTTCCGCAACCAGACCCGTATTGCCAGGACCAGCCAGGACTACATCTGGACCCAGCCGGACGACAGCCAGGGCAATCTGTACTACGGCATGATCTGGCGCCGCACCAATACGCGTGTGGCCACCGCCAACACCATTGCCAACCAGACCGACCTGTCGGGCGAGTTCGCCACCGGCACGATCAAGCACAAGTACGCTTTCGGCGTGGAGTTCGCGCAAGAGAAGAGCGAGAACGACAGCTACAGCGTGGCGACCGGCAGCAACCGCTGCCCGAGCGGCCCGGGCGCTGCCGGCGGCTACAACTGCACCACGCTGTACAACCCGAACCCCAACGACCCATGGGCGGGCGCCATCAGCCGTGTGAACAACCCCACCAACTCGAAGACCAACACCAGTTCGGTCTACGCCTTCGACTCGATCGAGCTGAACAAGCAGTGGCTGCTCAATGCCGGCGTGCGCTTTGACCGCTACAGCACCGAGTTCCAGGCCGCCCGCGCCGCCAACGGCACCCGCGCCGAGTACTCGCGTGACGACAACCTGTTCAACTACCAGTTGGGCGTGGTCTACAAGCCAGTGGACAACGCCAGTTTCTACGTCTCCTACGGCACCTCGTCGACCCCGGCCGGCTCCTTCCTGGCGCAGGGCAGTGACGGCAACGCACTGGCGCCGGACCGCGCCGGCAACCGCGGCGACCAGCTCGCGCCGGAAAAGAACCGCGCCTTCGAGATCGGCACCAAGTGGGACGTGCTGCGCAAGCGCCTCGCCTTGACGGCCGCGATCTTCCGCGTGGAAACCACCAATGCGCGCATCACGCAGCAGGACGGCACCGCGGTGATGGGCGGCGACAAGCGGGTGGATGGCGTGGAACTCGGCTTCTCCGGCAACGTGACCGACAAGTGGGCCGTGTTCGGCGGCTATACGCACCTGAAGAGCGAGCTGCGCAAGAACGGCGGTACCGGCGTTGCTTTCGGCGCCACCGATGGCCAGTCCTTCCCCAACACGCCGGCGGACAGCTTCAGCGTGTGGAGCACGTATCAGATCATCCCCAATCTCACAGTGGGTGGCGGTGCGTACTACGTGTCCAAGGTGTGGGGCAGCGAAGCCACCAACAAGTGGGTGCCGTCCTACTGGCGCTTTGATGCGATGGCCTCGTATCGCATCAACAAGAACGTGACGGTGCAGCTCAATGTGTTCAACCTGGCCGACAAGGTCTATTACAACCAGGCCTACGCCAGCCACTACGCATCGATCGCTCCGGGACGCTCCGGCGTCCTGAGCCTCAACGTGCGCTATTGAGCAGCGGCAAGCGCCCGCCAGACCCTGCGCTGCTGACCGGTCATGCAGACCGGCCAGCCCGCACGCGGCACACCACCCTTGCGGCACGGTGTGCCGTTTCTACTTTATCGCCCCGTATGGAAACACCAGAAACACTGGACACACTGGCCACCCTCCCCTTTCGCATCGTCTCTCCCGGAGAGCTTGACCAGCTTGGCCCCAACGGCCTGGCCGACAAGCTGCGCGAGCCGCCACACCTGGCTCTGCCCTGGCTGGGCGGCGCCGCCGTGCAAGGCAACCTCGAAGCGCAGATGATTCTTGGCCAGTGGTTTCTCGCAGGCCACGGCGTCGAGCGCGAAGCAGCCCGCGCCTTCGCGTGGTTCAAGCACGCCGCGCACGCCGGCCATGCCGGGGCCTCGAACATGACTGGCCGCTGCTACGAAAACGCCTGGGGCACGCTGCAGGACGATCACGCGGCAGCGCAGTGGTACACGCTCGCGGCGCAGCGCGGCTCCGACTGGGGCATGTACAACCTGGCAACCGCGCTGGTGCTGGGCCGCGGCATTGCCGCCAGCCGCCCGCAAGCGCTCGACTGGTATCTGCGGGCCGCCAACATGGGACACGCCAAGTCGCTCAATATCGTGGGCGGCTTCTACGAGGACGGCTGGGAAGTAGAACGCAACGCGGCCGTGGCAATGGATTACTACCGCCGCGCCGCCGAAGGCGGCGATTTTCGCGGCCAGTTCAACTACGCCCGCGCGCTGGCGCTATGCGGCCAGCAACACGAGGCCATCCGCTGGGTGCGGCAAGTGCCGCGCACCGCCAATGCGCCCTTCATCGACAAGATGCTCGCCTTCCTGCGCGACGCGCCCGACGCAGCGCTGAACCAGTTGCATAGCCATGCGGACGATGCCGCGCAACTCAGCTCACGCGAAACCCGACCTTCAGCGTGACCTGGAAGTGCGCAACCTTGCCGTCCGCGATGTGCCCGCGTGTCTCAACCACTTCGAACCAGTCGATATGCTTGATGGTCTCGCTCGCCTTCTCGATGGCGCTACGGATCGCCGCGTCGCAGCCGTCCGGCGACGAGCCCACGATCTCGACCAGTTTGTAGGTGTGGTTTGACATGTCCGCCCTCCTTGGCGCGATGGCCGCTGGCTATGAGCCGCACCCGCCAGCTTGGTGCTCCGGATACGTTTCTCCATCATAGGCAGCGGGCACGGCAAATCCAAAGTGCGGTGATTCGCCGACAAGATTGCTGACGTGTCAAGCGCCGGCCCCGTGCCGGCGCTTCATGCCTGAGGCTGGCCCGCGCGCCGGCGTGCCGGCTGGTCCGGCACGGCGCGGCGGCGCCCGGCAATGTCCTCGGCGAGCCATTCGACGAAGGCGCGCACCGCCGGCGGCAGGTGGCGTCCCGCCATGGCCTGTACCTGCAGCGCGCGCTGCTGCATGGCGCGGCTGGCAATCGGCACCAGCACGCGCCGCTCCGCGCGCAGGTTGTTGCGCACCGCCAGGGAACCCGTCAGGTACACCGCGTCCGTGTATGCCTGGTAGCCCACCAGCGCGCTCAGCGAATTGCTGCTAAGCAATATGCGCGGGCGCAGCCCTTCCACGCCGCAGGCCAGGTCGAACAGTTGCCGGATGGTGTTGGTCTCGCTGGGCAGCGCCAGCGGATACGCCACCACCTCCTTCAGGCTGGCGCGCTTGAGCGCGGCCAGCGGATGCTTGCGCGCTACATAGGCATAGACCGGCGCGGCTTCCGAATAGGCGACTTCGATGCCCTCCTGGGCGGCGATGGCGAACGTCAGCGCCAGGTCCACCGCACCCTCGCGGACCATGCGCGTGGCGACCGCGGGCGCGCAGACTTCAAGCGAAAAGCTCACGCCGGGAAAACGGCGCTGAAACAGCGCCATGGCGTAAGGCATGTAGTCTCGCGCGAAGCCGTCGGTGCAGGCCAGCCTGACTTTGCTGTGCGCCACGCTAAGCAAGCCCTGGAGATCGGCCTGCAGGGTCTGCGCGTCGAGCAAGGCGCGGCGTCCGTACTGCTGCACCACCAGCCCGGCCTCGGTCAGGCGCATGCCGCGCGGCTCGCGCTCAAAGAGCGCCGTACCGAGTTCCGCTTCGAGCCGGGCTACCTGCCGGCTGATGGCCGATACCGCCACATGCAACGAGGCAGAGGCCGCGCTGAGCGAGCCGCGCTCCGCCACTTCAAGGAAATAGGCCAGCGGTACCGCGTGGATCGATGTGAGCTTCATGGTTGTGCTTCTGGCAAGCGTGTCTTTGCTTCAGAGGGACTGGCAGCGCGCTGCCATGCCGCGCCGGCCTTTGCGCAATGATAAGCCTGGCCTGCGCTTGCCTTGCTGATTTTAGAAAGCGGCTTTCTGGCCCGCCGGAGCGCCAATGGTGCCGAAATGCCGTGCGGCGCGGCCTGAGCGGCAGCTTCTCGCGGAAATGGCACCGCCGCGGTGCGGCTAGCGCGCGGTGCCACGCCACTGGCGGGCGTGAACTGACAGGCAGAAGCCGGAAATGCTGTTGGCATTGCGACACGCTGTTTGCCGGAGCCGGCCCGGCTGCCGTTATCGTTACGCCATGCCCCGGCCGCACAAGCAGGCGACAGCGGGGTGCCGACAAAATGCAAAGCGAAGCAAGGAGACCGTAACCCCGATGGAAGACATCTGCTACCTGGGCGCCGTGGAAATGGCCCGCGCCATCCGCACCCGCGAACTCGGCGTGCGCGAAGTGGTTGACGCGCATATCGCGCGCATCCTGCGCATCAATCCGGCCATCAACGCCATCGTCACCACCACCTTCGACGAGGCACAGGCAGCGGCCGATGCGGCCGACACGGCGCTGGCGCGTGGCGCCGTGCCCGGGCCACTCTTTGGCCTGCCCGTGGCGCACAAGGATTCCTTTCTGAGCGCAGGCGTGCGCACGACCTTTGGCTCCGCCGTGTACCGGGATTTCGTGCCGGCGCAGGACAGTGCCGTGGTGGCGCGCCAGCGGGCGGCGGGCGCCATCATGCTGGGCAAGACCAACCTGCCGGAGTTCGGCGCGGGCTCGCACACCTTCAACGCCGTGTTTGGCGCCACGCGCAACCCTTACCGCAAGGACGTCTCGGCGGGTGGCAGCAGTGGTGGCAGCGCGGCGGCGCTGGCCGCGGGCATGGTCGCGCTGGCCGATGGCTCGGATATGGGCGGTTCGCTGCGCAACCCGGCCAGCTTCTGCAACGTGGTGGGCTTGCGAGCGTCGATCGGCCGCGTGCCGATGACGCCGGCCAGCCATGCCTTCAACACGCTCACGGTGGGCGGGCCGATGGGCCGCTCGGTGGCGGATGTGGCGCTGATGTTCAGCGTGCTGGCCGGCGACGATCCGGCCGATCCGCTGGCAATCGCTGCCGACGCCAGCGATTTCGCCACCCTGCCCCGGATCGATGGCAAGGGCCTGCGCGTGGCGGTCAGCCCGACGCTCGGCGGGCTGCCGTTCGAGCCGGCGGTGAGCCGCATGCTGCAGGAGGGGATTCGCCAGTGCCAAGCGCTGGGCTGCACGGTGGATGAGGCGGAGCCGGATTTCAGCGGGGCCGACCACGCCTTCGAGGTGCTGCGCGCGCTGGCGTTCGCTGCCAACTATGGCGCGGCGCGCGCCGAGCATGGCGAACAGATGAAGGAAACGGTGCGCTGGAACATCGACCTGGGCCTGGCCCAGGACGGCGCCGCGATGGCGGAAGCCGCGCGGGCCCACAGCCGCATGTTTGCGCGCATGCAGGCCTTGCTGACGCGTTACGATTTCCTGATCGCGCCGGTGTCGCAGGTGACGCCGTTCGCCGTTGAAACCGAATATCCGCAGCACATCGAAGGCGTGCCGATGCCTAGCTATATCGGCTGGATGCGCTCGTGCTACCGCATCACCATCACGGGCCATCCCGCGATCTCGGTGCCCTGCGGCTTTACCGACGACGGCTTGCCGGTAGGCTTGCAGATCGTCGGCAAGTATCGCGGCGAGCGCGCGCTGCTGGCATTCGCGCAATTGTTCGAGCAGGCCAACGCCGCCGGGCGCATCCGCCCGGCGTTGTAAGCCGCCGCGGCGGCGCCGGCCAGCGTCCGCGCACCGGGCCACATTGACCATTTCGACAACATCGACCACATTGATCGCAACACAAGGGGAAACACAGATGCTTGCAACGCACATGACAAGATGGACGCTGGACAAGACCAGCGCCGTGGCCCGATGCATCATGGGCGGTGCCGCCGCCTGCGCGGCACTGGCGGCTGCCGGGCCGGCGCTGGCCCAGACGTACCCGGACAAGCCGGTCAAGCTGGTCGTGCCGTTTCCCCCGGGCGGCTCCACGGATGTGCTGGCCCGCCTGGTGGCACGCAAGCTGGGCGAAGTGCTGCGGCAATCCGTGGTGGTGGAGAACAAGGCTGGCGCTGGCACGATCGTCGGTGCCGACTATGTGGCGAAAGCCACGCCTGACGGCTATACCCTGCTGCTCAGTGCCGCCACCACGTTCACCGTGAATCCTGTCACGTACTCGCGCCTGCCCTACGACTCGCTCAAGAGCTTCGAGCCGCTCGGCATGGTTGGCTCCACCGCGCTGGTCCTGCTGGCCAATCCGGCGGTCAAGGCGGACACGCTCAAGCAACTGGTGGCCGAAGCCAAGGCCAAGCCGGGCGGCATGTCTTACGGGTCCTACGGCGCGGGCACCACCGCGCACTTCGCGGGCGAAATGATCAACGCGGCGACCGGCATGGGCTTGCTGCACGTACCGTACAAAGGCAGCGCGCCCGCCATGGCCGACCTGATCGGCAACCAGATCCCGCTGTCGGTCGATACCGTGGTGGCAGCCGCGCCGCAAATCAAGGGCGGCAAGGTCAAGGCCATCGCCGTCACCAGCGCCACGCGCTCGATGCTGTTGCCCCAGGTGCCCACGGCGATCGAAAGCGGCTATCCCGGGGTGTCGCTCAGCACCTGGTTTGCCATCGTCGCGCCCAAGGGCATTCCCGCGCCGGCGCGCCAGACGCTGGACGCCGCCATTGCCAGCATGATGAAGGATCCCGCGCTGCAGCAGAGCATGACTGCCAACGGCTTCGAGCCCGAATACGGCAGTGCCGGCGAATACCGCGCGCGCGTCACCAGCGAGATCGCGCGCCTGCGCAAGATCGCGCAAGCGGCGAACATCCACGCCGATTGATCGCTATCCGGCGGCATCGCAACGGCGCGCTTGGTGTCCGCGCTTGCCGTTGTTTGCGCCGTCCCGGGTGCATTCTGGCGGCGTGTTTGCGGCGTGTTGGCGGACTGTTGCCGTGACGCGTAAAACGATCGTATGCGCCGAGAAAGTGTTTGTCCTTTCCGGTGCATACGTTCTACCTTACGAGTGTGCGCCCTGCCTTTCCGGAGACCGCAATGGCAATCCGTTCCACCGCCTCACACAGCACCGCGCAGTTGCGACGGCTCGTCGGCCAGTTGCAGGCCGAGGTCGATTCGCTTGATCACCTGGCGATCTTCGACGCCGAGACCCAGACCGCGCTGGGCCAGGCGCGCGACCGTCTCACTCAAGGCATCGAGGCGATCGAAGATGCCATCCAGAGCCTGCGCACCCTGCAGCAGGTGCGCCCCTCGGCCATGCGCAGCCGAAAGACACCGCGCGCTGCCTGATCCACAGGGGCGCGGCCTTGTTGCCCGCAATGCTCAGAATTCCTGCACGGTCGGGCGCAGCACAATCTCGTTGATATCCACGTCGGCCGGCTGCTCGATCGCGTAGGCGATGGCGCGCGCCACCGAATCGGCCGGGATGGCTTGCTGATAGAACTCGCCCACCACCTTGGCGCTTTGCGCGTGGGAGCTGCCCAGCTTGAGTTCCGAGTCGACCGCGCCCGGCGAAATCACCGTGGTGCGGATCGCGCCGCCGGTTTCATGCCGCAGGCCTTCGGAAATGGCGCGCACCGCGAACTTGGTGCCGCTGTACACCGTGCCGCCCGGGCTGAACACCTTGACGCCCGCGACCGAGGCAATATTGATGAAGTGCCCCGTGCCCTGCTTCTGGAACACTGGCAGCGCGGCGGCAATGCCATACAGTACGCCCTTGATGTTGATGTCGATCATGCGCTCCCATTCCTCGACCTTGGCCTCGCTCATGGGGGCAATGGCCATGAGGCCCGCGTTGTTGATCATGACATCGATGCGGCCGAAGCTGGCCACGGCCTTTTGCACCAAGGCCTCGACATCGGCACGCCGGCTCACGTCGGCTACCACCACTTCCACCTTGCCGCCCTTGGCGCGAATCTCGGCCGCCAGCGTTGCCAGGCGGTCGCCGCGACGCGCAGCCAGCACCAGCGAGGCGCCCGCCGCGCCCAGGTGACGCGCGGTGGCTTCACCCAGCCCGCTGCTGGCGCCGGTGATGACTACAACCTTGCTTGCGATGTTCGTGCTCATTGTTCACTCCGGAAAACTGCAGGCGCGTTGCCTGCGGATGGGAGTGATTATCTTGGCTGCGCCGATCAATCAAAATGGAAACGTTTTGATTTCAGTATTCCATTTTCTGGAACTCACGAGCTAGCGGCGCAACCATGCGCCGGCGGCGCCATGCCACCGTCCACGCGTTCAAGCCAGCGGGAAACAGGAAGCGGGTGCGGGTAACGGGAAGCGCGCTCAGCGCGCCGGCACGGCATCCTTGTCGCCGAAATAAGCCACCAGCGCATCGAACACCAGCCGGATGCGCATCGGCACCGGGCTACGGCGCGAGCGGTAGATGTACAAACCCCACGGCGCGGGCGCGAAGCGGTCCAGCACGCTGACGAGGCGGCCCGAGCGCAGATGGGGCTGGGCGAGATAGTCAGGCAACTGCCCGTAGGCGAGCCCGGAGAGGATCGCCTCCATTTCGGTCTCCGGGTCGTCGGTAAGAAACGCTGGCGCGCGCGGATTGAACTGCTCGCCCTGCGCGAAGTACCACGGCCAGGCGCGGCCGCTGCTGCGGTCGATCAGGCCTGTGGTGGGCAGCGCGGCAAGTTGGGCCAGGTCGACCGGCTTGCCCACGCGCGCCACCAGCTCCGGCGTGCCCACGATATGGAAGCCCACCCGCGTCGTCATGCGCGCCACCAGCCGCTGGTCGCGGAACATGCCGAGGCGCAGGCCGATGTCGATCTCGTCGTCGACCACATCGGCGACCTGGTCCGAGAGCCGGATGTCGAGCGTGATGCCCGGATGCGCCAGCGCTACCTCCCGCAGCGCCACCAGCAGATGCTGCCGCCCAAGCGTGCTCGGCGCGGTAATGCGCACGACGCCCTTTAGCTCCGTGTCCGAGCGGCTGGCCGGATGCGCGAACAGGCTGTCGACATCGACCAGCGCCGCGCGGGCGCGCTCGGCCAGGCGCTCGCCGGCGGCGGTGATGCGGATCTGGCGGGTGTTGCGGTGGAACAGCGGCTCGCCCACGGCTTCCTCAAGGTCCTTGACCGCGCGGGTGACGGTTTGCGGCGACGTGCCCAGCCGCGTCGCGGCTGCCTTGAACGAAGCCGACTCCGCTGCCGCGCAGAAGATCCTCAGCATTTCCAGCCGGTTGAGCATGGTGGTGTGCGCCGTGAAAAACGCAGGTGCGTGGGTGATGATGCAAAAGCGCGATTATAGGAGCCGCCGCGGCATTGAATGAGAACTGCCTCATTGCTACCCTTGTCTATGTAGGTTGCGCATCGCTCGTTCCGCATCGCGCTTCTGTCTGGCAGAATGCCCGGCTCCCGCGCACGGCCTCCGCCATCCTGCGCGACGGTGCAATGTCCTCTGACGGCTCTCGCTGGCTTTCTCAGGCTTCTTTTTCGGGCCTTTGCCCGCTTTTTTCGGCTTTTGCCGTTTCTTCAATCTGCAAGCTGTAAGGATTTTTTTCTCGCATGAAGACGTTTTTTGTCTCGGTGGCGCTGTGCCTGGCATCTGGCGTGGCCAGCGCTTCCGGTAGCTTTGCCCAATGTCCTCAATTCTTCGCGCAAAGCACGGCCCCCAAGGCGCCGAGCTCGGCCGAGCTCAAGCTTCGCCCCCTTTGCTATGACGCCTTCGCGGTCATGCACTCGGGCCGCAGCAAGACCCCGCTGTACGTGGCCGAGCGCCTGTCGCGCGCGCAACTTATCGATGCCAGGGACGAGGCGCGAACGAATCGCTTCTTCTCCGATGCGCGCCTGCCCCGCGCCGAGCGGGCGGAACTGGACGATTACAAGGGCAATGAAGGCATCGACCGTGGCCATATGTCGCCTGCGGCCGACCAGCCGACCGCGCAAGCCATGTCGCAATCGTTCACACTCGCCAACGTGGTACCGCAATACAGCCAGAACAACCGCAAGGCATGGGCCTCCATCGAAAAGGCCACGCGCAAGTACGCCATGCGCGCGGCCGGCGATGTCTATGTCATCACGGGTCCGGTCTTCGACGGCAACGTTCGCACCATCGGCAACGGCAAGGTCTGGGTCCCCACATACCTCTACAAGCTCGTCTACGACCCGTCGACCAACCGCGCCTGGGCGCACTGGATCGAAAACTCCGACGCCGCCCGGCCGGGCAAGCCGATCTCCTATGGCGAGCTGGTCAAGCGCACCGGCATCGAGTTCCTGCCTGGCGTTCAGCCGGCAAGCTGACGGAGCGGGCGGTGTGCGGGGCTGCACCGCGCCCTGCAGGTCTGCCCGGACGGTGGCACACTTGCGGCTTGCCGGATCTCTGTCCTGCCGATCAACGTCACTGAGTGTCAATGGAGCAAGTATGCCTAACCACAGCAACAGCCAATGGATCCGCGTTGAAACCGAAGGCGGCGCCTTCGATGCCTACCTGGCGCTGCCGCCCACGGGCAAGGCGGCCAATGCACCGGGCATCGTGCTGGTGCAGGAAATCTTCGGCGTCAATGAACATATCCGCGCGGTAGCGGACCAGTACGCCCTCGACGGCTACGTGGTGCTGGCGCCGGACGTGTTCTGGCGCCTGGCGCCGCGCGTGGAGCTCGGCTATGCGGGCGCGGACATGGCGCGCGCGATGGAGTTGCGCCAGAAGGTGGATGTGGAGCTGGCGGTGAAAGACATCGCCGCCACCGCCAAGGCGCTGCGCGGCCAGCTCGGCGCGGGCGCAAAGATTGCGGCAGTGGGCTACTGCTTCGGTGGCCTGATGGCCTACCTGAGCGCCGCGCGCGGCCTGGTCGATGCGGCGGTTCCTTACTATGGCGGCGGCATCCAGAACAACCTGCAGGAAGCCGCCAGTATCAAGGTGCCGGTCCAGTTCCACTACGGCGCGCTTGATGCGCATATCCCGGCCGACGCTGTCGAAAAAGTGCGCGCGGCCGTGGCCGGCAATCGCCAGGCGGAAATCCACGTCTATGCGCAGGCCGATCACGGCTTCAACTGCTGGGCGCGCGGCTCGTATCATCAGCCGTCCGCCGCGCTGGCCCATGGCCGAGCCCTGACTTTCCTGGCTGGCGCGCTGTCCGCCTGAGCCGGCGGCAGCGGCCGCCATCGGGCCGCATGCACGCGCCACGGCCGGGCCGTGGCGCGCTGCCTCGCTTTATCTTCCCCTTGCGCCAGGCGTCCTGCCCGGCGTCTCTCGCCTTTCCCCACGCCAGGGCGGCTTGCGCCTGCGCCGGCTCGCCCCTATGCTGGCCCCTCGAAGGCCAACGCCGCAGCCGTGGCATCGTGCTTGCGCCAGGGATGCAATGACGCGATCCGGCCCCGCGGCATCGGCTCTCAAGACTTGCTGGACCCTAAAACCATAACGGAGACCACCATGCAGTCAGAGCAGCAGCGCGTCCTGCGCAATACCATCCCCGATGCCCTCGCCCGCGCGGTACGGCGCAGCCCCGACAAGGTGGCGCTGCGCTTTGGCGAGCGCAGCTGGACCTATCGCGAGCTCGAGGCCGCGGCGGCCAGCGTAGGCGCTGCGCTGCAGCGGTGGGGCCTGCGCCCCGGCGACCGCGTGGCGGCGTTCGGCAAGAATTCGGATGCCTACGTGCTGCTGTGGCTGGGCTGCCTGCGTGCCGGGCTGATCCATGTGCCGGTGAATTTCTCGATGACGCGCGGCGAGGTCGAGTACATCGTCGCCCAGTCCGGCGCCAGCGCGCTGTTTGCCGACCCGGCGCTGGCCGCGCATGTCGAAGGGCTGCCTTGCCCGTTGCTGGGGAGCCTCCATGGCGGCGGCCAGCGCGACGTGCTGACGGCGGCCCAGGGCCCCGCCGGGGAGATTCTCGCCACCCTCGACGACGCCATGCCAGCGCAGATCCTCTACACCTCAGGCACCACGTCCGCGCCCAAGGGGGCGGTGCTCACGCATCGCGCCTTGCTGGCCGAATACATGAGCGCCATCGCCACGTGCGACATCAAGCCGGAGGATGACGCGCTGGCTGCGCTGCCGCTCTACCACTCTGCGCAGATGCATGTCTTCCTGATGCCGCTGCTGCTGATGGGCGGCAGCATTCTGCTGGCGCAAAGCCCCGAGCCAGGCTTCTGCCTGCGCACGGTGCGTGAGGCCGGCATCACCAGCTTCTTTGCGCCACCCACCGTATGGATTGCGCTGCTACGCCACGCGGACTTCGATCCGCGCCAGCTGGTCTCGCTGACCAAGGCCTATTACGGTGCCTCGATCATGCCGCTGCCGGTGCTGCTGGAGTTGCGCGAGCGCCTGCCCGCGCTGGGCTTTTTCAACTGCTACGGACAAAGCGAGATCGGCCCGCTGGCCACGGTGCTCAGCCCCGAGGAGCACCGCGAGCGGCCCGCTTCGGCCGGGCGGCCCGTGCTGAATGTGGAAACCCGCATCGTCGACGAGAAGATGCAAGACGCCAGACCCGGCGAGCTCGGCGAGATCGTGCACCGCTCGCCGCAGTTGCTCACCGAGTACTGGGACAAGCCAGAGCAGACCGCCGAGGCCTTCAGCGGCGGCTGGTTCCACTCGGGCGACCTGGGTTATATGGACGAGGGCGGCTACCTGTATGTGGTGGACCGCATCAAGGACGTGATCAATTCCGGCGGCGTGCTGGTCTCCAGCCGTGAAGTCGAAGAGTGCCTGTACCAGCATGAGGCCGTGGCGGAAGTCGCCGTCTTCGCGCTGCCGCACCCCAAATGGGTGGAAGCCGTGGCGGCTTGCGTGGTGCTCAAGCGCGAGACGCGCGCTGAGGAGGAGGCGCTGCTTGCCCATGCCCGCGCCGCGCTTGCCCCGTACAAGGTGCCCAAGCGCATCGTGTTCGTGCCCGACCTGCCGCGCAACACCGCCGGCAAACTGCTCAAGCGGCAATTGCGCGAGGATTACGCGGACTTGTTCGGGGCGGGCTTGTAGGCGATCAAGACTTCAGCAATTTCAGCAAGGCCTCGGCGGCTGCGGCCGACGAGGCGGGATTCTCGTCCGGCCACGGGCGCGCTATGCGCTGCCGCCTCCGCGCCCGGGAACCCTTACCCGTTACGTTAGACAACGACAATGGAAGATCCGGGCAAGCGCCATCGTCAATAAGGCATTGCCACGCCGTTCTGCACCTTGACCCGGTCGCCGTTGCGCAGGTTGTACGGCGTGGACTGGGTCAGCGTGAGGTAGCCGTTGTCGGTGGTGCGCACGCGGATGCGGTACGCGGGCGGTGCCGTGTTGGCGCGCTTCTCCACCTCGTTGCCGGCCACCGCGCCGACCACCGCGCCGCCGATGGTCGCCACCGTATTGCCGCGGCCGCCGCCTACCTGGTGGCCGAGCAGGCCGCCAACCATGCCGCCGATCAAGGTGCCGGCGACGCCGCCGCTAGCCGGCTGTCCCGGCAACATCTCGATGGATTCAACCTGGCCATAGCGCACGCCGTAGGCATCATTGCCGTAGGCGGCTTGCGGCTGGCTCGCCTGGGGATAGCCGGCTTGCGGGTAGCCCTGTTGCGGATAGCTCTCCTGTACCGGCGCCTGCGGGTAGCCCGATTGCGGGTAGTCGGCCTGCGGGTAAGCGGGTTGCTGGTATCCCTGCTGCGGATAGGCCACCGGGTAAGCGCCACCCGCCTGCGTGCTGCTGCCGTACGTGCCCGAATTGCCATAGGCCCCGTAGCCACCATACCCGCCGCCATATGGCGCGCTCACGCAGCCGGCCAGGGCGCCCGCTGCAAGCAAGCCAAGCGCGGCGGTACGAAGGGGGAAAGAAGGGAAAGGCATCGGGAAAACTCCTGCGGTAGCAACGCGAGTGGGAATGCGCGCGAGTCTAGGGCCGCAGGAGCGTCTCGGGTGTCACCGAGGCTTGTGATTGGTAACCGCCTGTAACGGGGAATGCCTTCCGGGTTAAAAAAACGCTTTCGCCCGCTTCAGAAATGCTTCACGGGCGCTCAGGCGCGCTCCGCCCCGTCGTCGTTGAAGGCCGTGAGGCGTGCCACGCGGAAGGTGCCACGCAGCGATTCCAGTTCGCTGCGGTGCAGCATAGCCAGCCGGTTAAGGAAGCGCTCGCCCTTGGCCATCAGGTGGACCTCGACAATGCGGCGGTCATCCGGGTTGGCCTTGCGCTTGACCAGCCCGGCCGCCTCGCAGCGGTTGACCAGCGCGACCACGCCGTGCTGCTTGGCCTGCAAGCGCTCGGCAAGCTCGCCGATCGATGCCCAGTCCTTGCCGGCACAGCCGCGGATATGCAGCATCAGCAGGTATTGCTGCACGGTCAGCCCTTCGCTCTGGGCGGCATCTTCTGAAAACCGCAGGAAACGCCGCAGTTGGTAGCGAAAATCGGAAAGTGCCTCGAAATCCCGCTTGGCGAGCGGGGATTTGGATGCGGCAGGCTGGCGGGTCATAAGGGGCAGCGTCTGGGCGCTGAGGAACTTGGCTCGACGCTCATTATAGGGGCTGCCCCCGGCGGTTCCGCGCACGCGCGGCGGCGTCAGGTTCCGGGGCCAGGCCAGGGTTTCGACCGGCGCTGATGCGGGTATGGCAGAATCTGTGCGTTCGCAGACACTCCTGACTGCAGACATCACACTTCCACCGGAACCGAAACCGATGTTCTCGGAAATCGCCCTTTTCCTGCTCAATACCGTCTTCAGCTTGTTCGGCATGGCGCTGCTGCTGCGCCTGTGGATGCAATGGACACGGCTGCCCACGCGCAATCCCGTCTCACAAGGCGTATTCCAGGTCACCGACTGGCTGGTACGGCCCTTGCGCCGGTTCATCCCCGGCCTTGGCGGCATCGACTGGGCCACCGTGATCGGTGCCTGGCTGACCGCCCTGGCGTTCCTGCTGCTGGTGCTGCTGGTCTCCGGAGCCGACCCGCTGGCCTACCTGCCGCTGATCCTGCTGATCGCCCTGCTCAATATGCTGAAGTGGGGCATCAGCATGGTGATGTGGGTCACGCTGCTGATGGCGATTCTGTCGTGGGTCAACCCGCACTCCCCCGTCACGCCCGCCATCAACCACCTGACCGAGCCGCTGCTGCGCCCGATCCGCCGCGTGATTCCGCGCCTGGGCGGCTTCGATATCTCGCCGATGGCGCTTTTCGTGATCGCGCAGATCTTGCTGATGATCATTGCCCGCCTTGGCGCGGGATTGTTCGGCGCGCGATTTGGCCTCTGAAGGCGTCTGAAGACATCCAAAGACCACTGAAGGTCTTGAAAGACCCATCCGGCAGGGTGTGCCGGCGGATGCCCCGGGCTCAGGTCCGGGGCATTGTTCATAGTGACGAACAGTGTTTTGGTGATTGGCTCTTTTTCCTAAGCAGATGCAGGCATACATTACGGCCAACGTGGAACACACCACGATATGCCCGAAGGAAGAAAAGCATCATGAAGACCCGCGCACAAACCCGCACCCTCGCCGTTTCCCTCCTCTGCGCCATCGGCCTGTCGATGGCCGCCGCCTCCGCGCACGCCAGCGTGCCGGTTTCCGACCTGGCCCGCCTTGATGGCAGCATCGGCCGCACGGTCGATGCGTTCACCGACGGTGCCCGCAGCGGCCCGCGCGACCCGTTCACCGATGGCGCCCGCAGCGGCCCGCGTGACCCGTACACCGACGGCGCCCGCGGCGTGAACGAGCCCCGCAGCAGCTTCAGCGACGGCGCCTGAGCGCAACCTGGCATTCGCCAGGTGAGGAAGAGACAGTTAGATAGTCAAGTAGTCAGAGATAGTCAGCAAGTGCTCACGGTGTGAGCAACACTGTCAGCGCGGACATGGGCAGGCCTGCCAGCCGCCCACGCCCAACCGCAATGGCCTCCACAGCCGCGCCAGCCCTCACGGGCCGGGCGCGGCTGCGTCGTTTCGGTCCTGCAGTTCGGAGGCCATCATGGCTTCCACCGCCTCCATGAAGACGCGCACCTTTTGCGGCTGCAGCCGGCGATCAGGCAGCAAGGCAAAGACCCGCAGCGGCGGCGGCGGGTAGTCCGGCAGCACCTTCACCAGCCGTCCTTGGGCGACCTCCGCTTCGCAATAGATCAGCGACAACCGGGCAATGCCAAGGCCGGCCAGGGCGCCTTGCAACCGCAGCTCGGCGTTGGCGGTCTGCATGCGCGGCCGGATCGGTACCGCCACGCGCTCGCCATCGCGGATAAATTCCCACATGCCGTCACCGGGCGTGGTCAGGGTCGGCAGGTTGGCCAGGTCCTCGGGCTGCAGTTGCAGCGGCAGGCCGGCGGCCAGCGCTGGCGCCGCGAACAGGCCGCGCTCCACGTGATAGATGCGCCGCGCCACGGTCCCGGAATCGGGCAAGTCGGCATCGACCGCGACAAAGGCGACGTCGAATCCATCACGAATGGGATCGACCATGCCTTGCGAGATCTCCACCTTCACGTCCAGTGCCGGATGGGCCGCCAGCGTGCGGCAGATCACGCCGCCCAGTTGCTGGGCGCCAAACTCGTACGGCGCGGCGATGCGCAGCACGCCTTGCACCCGCTCCTCGCGCGCCAGTGTTTCCTGGCGGATCTCACGCAGCCGCGCGAACAAGGGCGCCACGTCGCGGTACACGGCGCTGCCGGCGTCGGTCAGGCGCATGCGCCGGGTTGTGCGCTGGAGCAGCTTGGAGCCGATGGCCGACTCAAGCCGCGCAACCGCCGCCGAGACCCGGGACTTGGGGCAGTCGAGCTGCTCGGCCGCAGCCGTGAAAGTGCCTTGCTCCACCACGCAGCAGAAGGCTTCCCAATCGTTCCACTGGATTGTCTCGTTCACCAGGCGATATTTCCTTTACAAGCTATGTTTCCCAAACGCGCGACATTATGCGCGCAGCGGGCGCACCACTGGCGCGCGCCCCGCATTTCCTCTACCCTTTCGGCCTTTCCGTGTGTATTCGGCGATCAGCCGAACCAACCGATGGCCAGCCCTGCCGCTCCCGACAATTCCGACCACCCGGCCACGGATGCTCCCGTGGCGCCCGCCGCCGCGCCGGGCCCGGACAAGCCGAGCGATACCTATGTGCAGTCCTTTGCACGCGGGCTCTCGGTCATCCGTGCCTTTGACGCGCAGCACCCCGCCCAGACGCTGAGCGAGATCGCGCAGGCCAGCGGCCTGACCCGCGCCGGCGCGCGGCGCATTTTGCTGACCCTGGTCGGCCTAGGCTATGTGCGCGCCGATGGCCGCCTGTTCCGCCTGACGCCCAAGATCCTCGACCTGGGCTTCGCCTACCTGACCTCGATGCCGTTCTGGAACCTGGCCGAGCCGATCATGGAGGCGTTGTCGCAGGAGGTGCATGAAAGCTGCTCGATCTCCGTGCTGGACGGCACCGAGATTGTCTACGTGCTGCGGGTGCCAGCGCGCAAGATCATGACGATCAACCTGTCCATCGGCAGCCGGCTTCCGGCCTATTGCTCGTCGATGGGCCGCGTGCTGCTGGCCGGCCTGCCGCTTGAGGAGCTCGACCGGGTGCTGGGCGCCAGCGAACTGCGCGCCCGTACCAGCCGCACCGTCACCGACCCCGCCGAGCTCAAGGCCATCATTGCCGGCATCCGCACGCGCGGCTGGGCCCAGAACGACCAGGAGCTGGAAGAAGGACTGGTCTCGCTGGCCGCGCCGATCCGCAACCGTGCCGGCCAGGTCATCGCCGCCATCAATATCAGCGGCCAGGCCAACCGCACCAGCGCCGACGACATGGCCAGCAGCTTCCTGCCTGCGCTGCTGGCCGCCTCCGAGAAAATCTCGAACCTGATCAGCCTGCGCAGCTGATGCGCCAGCGCGGTTAGCGCGCGGGCGTTGCCGGCGCGGGCAGCTCGACGCTGCCGAACTCGGCCGAGCGGGTGCCCGGCAGCGGATGGTTGCTGGCACCGTGGTAGGCGAAGGCGACCGACAACTTGACCGCTTCGGAAACGTTCTGGCCCGCGCTGTGAAACAGGCGGCTGTCGAACAGCAGCACGTCGCCGCGTTCCAGGGCCAGCGGCCGCACGCCTTGCAGCATGGCCTGGCTGGCCGGATGCGACTCGATCAGGAATTCGGCCGCATCGAGCTGGCCGGGTTCGAGCGCGACGGTGTGCGAGCCGGGAATCACGCGCAGCACGCCGTTGCTCTCATCCTCCCTGCCCAGCGCCAGCCACACCGTCACCAGCTCCGGGCGGGCAAATGACCAGTAGCGGGTATCACGGTGCCAGCCGGTCTGGCTGCCATAGTGCGGATGCTTGGTCATCACGCAGTTGTGGTGCGCGAGAGTCAGGCGCACCGGCTCGCCCAGCAGGCTCGCCACCACCTGCCCCACCGCGGGATCGGCGGCCCATGCACGGAACGCATCGTCGCGCCCATAGGCCTGGCGCAAGCGCCGCACCGTGGCCCCTCCGACGGCGTCGCGGCTTGCGGGCGCGCCGGGATAGCCTAGCTCGGCTTCATATTCGACCGGCGCCGCCGCCGCGGCCAGTTGCGCGCGTGCGACCTGCTCGAGCTGGTCGCAGACCGCGGGCGGGGCAAAGCCGCGCAGCACGATATAGCCGTCCGCGTGAAAAGCGCGGTTGAGTTCGTTCAAGTCTGCAGCGGTCGGGGCGATGGCCGAAGCGGTGGAAGTGGCGGAAGCGGTGGAAACCTTGGAAGCCGTGGAAGCCACTTGGGAAGCGGCACCCGGCGGGACAGCAAGCGGGGAGTTCATTGCAGCGGATGAGGGGTTGGCTGGGCCGACAGCTTCGATAATGCCAGAAGCCGGGCGAATCGGCGCGCCCCGCGTGTGTCGGGTGCCCATTGCGTGCGCAAACAGACTGTTCCCGCGCCTGCGCGCGCCGCTACAATGGCCGGGTTCTCCCTCCGACCCGCAGGCTTCACGTGACAGCTCGCCCACGCATCGTCGCATCGCTCTCCGAGGCGGAAGCCCAGCTTGGCCGCATCGTCCTGGGCAAGCCCCGGCAGATCCGGCTGGCGCTGGCCTGCATGCTGGCACGTGGCCACCTGCTGCTGGAGGACCTGCCGGGCGTGGGCAAGACCACGCTCGCCCACGCGCTGGCCCGCACGCTGGGGTTGCAGTTCCAGCGCGTGCAGTTCACCAGCGACCTGTTGCCCGCCGACCTGATCGGCGTCTCCGTCTTCGTGCGCGACAGCGCGGAATTCCGCTTCCATCGCGGCCCCGTGTTCGCGCAGGTGGTGCTTGCCGACGAGATCAACCGCGCCACCCCCAAGACGCAAAGCGCCTTGCTGGAGGCAATGGCGGAGGGACAGGTCACCCACGACGGCGTCACCCACGCCTTGCCGTCCCCGTTCTTCGTCATCGCCACGCAGAATCCGCTGGACCAGATCGGCACGCACGCCTTGCCCGAATCGCAGCTCGACCGTTTCACCATGCGCCTGTCGCTGGGTTATCCCGATCCAGCCTTCGAGCGCGTGCTCTACCTCGGCGGTGCGGCGCCCGCGGCCGGCACGCCCGTGATGGATGCCGAGCAGGTGGCCGCGCTGCAGCAGGCCGCGGCCCAGGTCTATGCCGGCCCGGCGCTGGTGGACTACGCCCTGGCGCTGGTGCAGGCCACGCGCGCGCACTCCGCCTTTGCCGCCGGGCTGTCGCCGCGGGCGGGCCTGGCGCTGCTGGCCTGCGCGCGCGCCTGGGCGTTGCTGCACCAGCGCGACAGCGTGCTGCCCGAAGACGTGCAGGCGGTCTTCATGCCGGTGGCGGGCCACCGGCTGCTGCCGTCCGGCGCAGCCGGCGGTGGCCAGGAGGCGCTTACCCGCCTGCTGGCCGACGTCGCCATTCCCTGACGCCCGATGGCGCGCGGCCGGCCGTTTTCCTCGCCGGGCACGGCATCTCCGGCCGCGCCTGGCCCCAAGCGGCAGGCGTGGGCGTCGCCACCCTGGCTGCAGCGCCGGCGCCCACCCCGGCAAGGCGTGGTAACGCTCGACCGCCGTCACCTGTACATCCTGCCCACCCGGGCTGGCCTGGGCTTCGCGGTCTTGCTGATGGCCATGCTGCTGACCTCGCTGAACTACAACATCAGCCTGGGCTTCGCCCTCACCTTCCTGCTCGGCGGCATCGGCATGGCCTGCATGTGGCACGCCTACCGCAACCTGCTCGACATGACGGTGGCCGGCGCCAGCGCGGTGCCAGCCTTTGCCGGCGAGCCGGCCGCTTTCAGCCTGCGCATTGCAGGCAGCGACGCGCCGGTGCGCATCGGCGTGGAGGCAAGCCTGCCGGCCCAGGCTGGCGCGCTACCTGCCCGCCTGAGCCTGGCACGGGATGCCTCCGGCCAGCTGACCTTGCACATGCCCACCAGCCAGCGCGGCTGGCTGGCGCTGCCGCGCGTCACGCTGTCGAGCCGTTTCCCGCTGGGCCTGTTCCGGGTGTGGAGCTATGCCGACCTGCCGCTGGCGGCGCTGGTCTACCCAAGGCCGGAACCTGGCGCGCCGCCGCTGCCATTTGCCGCGCAGCCCGACGACGATGGTGCAGCGTCCTTGCCCTCGGACGATGGCACGGATCATTTGCGGCGCTACCGCAGCGGCGATCCGTTGCGCCGCATCGCCTGGAAACATAGCGCGCGTACCGGCCGCTGGCTGAGCCGCACCGGCGAGGCCGGCAGCCTGCCAACCTGCTGGCTGGACTGGCAGGCCCTGCCACAACAGCTCGGCGTTGAGGCGCGGCTATCGCGCCTGTGCGCCTGGGTGGTGGCCGCGGGCGACACCATGGAAATCGGCCTGCGGCTGCCCGGGGTCGAGATCGCGCCCGGGCGCGGCGGCGCGCATCGCCGCGCCTGCCTCGAGGCCCTGGCCCTGTGGCCGGGACGCGCCGGTCAAGCCCCGCCGGAGCGCACACCGTGAAGCTGCCGCCGCGCCCCCTTGCGCACGAAGAGCATGGCCTGCTGCTGGGCCAGCTGGCATTGGTGCTGGCGCCGCAAGCGCGCAGCCTGCCGGTGACCATCAGCGTCTTGCTGGTCTTGCTGCTGGCGTGGCGCTGGCTGTTGTGGCACCAGCGCGCGCCGCTGCCCTCGCGCCTGATGCTCGGGATCATCGCGGGGCTGGTGATGCTGGTGGCCGCCGCACTGGTCTGGCAGGCCGGCGGCAACATGGGGCGCGACCTGTCGGTGGCGTTGCTGGGCGCCTTCGTCGTGCTCAAATTGCTGGAGTGCCGGGTGCTGGCCGATGCCACGCTGGTTACCCAGCTGTGCTTTTACCTGCTGCTAAGCCTGTACCTGTTCGACCAGCCGTTCTGGCTGGCCTTGTACAGCCTTGCCATTGCCGCCTGGCTGCTGCGCAACTGGCTCTTCCTGGGGCATCCCGAGGCACGGGGCTATCTTGCCGTGTGGCCGTTGCTCGGCCGCCTGACGCTGATCGGGCTGCCCTGGGCGCTGCTGCTCTTTGTCTTGTTTCCGCGCCTGGATCGTCCGCTGTGGCGGCTGCCGCAAGCCGAGGCCGTGGCCACTACCGGCATCAGCGACACCATGAGTCCGGGCAGCGTGAGCCGGCTCACCCAGTCGACCGAAGTCGCACTGCGCGCCGACGTGCAAGGCGGTCCGTTGCTGGCCAGCGCCCTGTACTGGCGCGCGCTGGTGCTGTGGCAATTCGATGGACAGACCTGGCGGCCATCGCCCTTGCGCCAGCGGCGCGCGCAGCCGGCGCCAGCCTTGCCGGCGGCCGATGACATGGCTGCGGATGCCGGGCCCGGCGAGACGGTTGGCGACGCCCCGGCCAACGGGATCGTCAACTACAGCATCACGCTGGAGCCCAACCAGCACGCGTGGCTGTTCCTGCTCGACCGTGGCCAGGCAATTGCCCCCGGCGCTGGCGCGGTGATCAATGCCGACGGCGAATTTTTTACGCGCGACCCGGTGGACCGGCGCCTGCGCTACCGCGCGCGTTCGGCTCCGGCTGCGCCGCAGCCGCTCGATCTGGCGACGCGAGAGCTGGCGCTGGCATTGCCGCCGGGCAACCCGCGCACGCGGGAGCTCGCAGCCGCGTGGGCGGAGCAATACCCGGATCCCGCCCAGCGCGCGCGGGCCGCGCTGCGGCTGTTTGCCGCCGCGCCGTTCAGCTACACGCTCTTGCCTTCGCCGCTTGGCCACGAGCAGGTCGACAGTTTCCTGTTCGACACGCGACGCGGTTTTTGCGAGCATTACGCCAGCAGCTTCGTGTTCCTGATGCGCGCAGCCGGTGTGCCGGCGCGCGTGGTCACCGGCTATCTCGGCGGCGAGTACAACCCCATCGGCGGCAACTACATCGTGCGGCAGGCCGACGCCCACGCATGGGCGGAAATCTGGCTCGAGGGACGCGGCTGGGTGCGCGTCGATCCCACCAGCGCGGTGGCGCCAAGCCGGGTCGAGCGCGGCATCGACGCCGCGCTGGAAGCCAGCGAGATCGAAGCGCTGCACGCGATGCGAGACCCGGGCTGGCTGCGGAACCTGCGCTGGGGCATGGACGGCATGGTCTACACCTGGCAGCGCTGGGTATTGCAATACGATCGCGGCCAGCAGGCCCGGCTGATGCAGCAACTCGGCATCGGCGACAGCGTGCCGCAGTTCCTGCTGGGCGGACTGGCGGCGCTGAGCCTGCTGGCGCTCGTGCCACTCGTGCTCAGGCGCCGCCGGATCGATCCGGTGCAAGCCGCCTACGCGCGCTTCTGCCACCAGCTGTCACGCCACGGTTGCGTGCGCGCACCGTCCGAAGGGCCCCAGGATTTTGCAGCGCGGGCCGCCCGCGCCCTCCCGGCTGCCGCGCTGGCAGTGCAGGACTTCAGCGATCGCTACACCAGGCTGCGCTACGGCCGCCTGGCGCCGGTGCAGCGCTCGGCCGAGCTTGCCGAGCTGCGCCAGGCGCTGCGGCGGCTTTGCCGTCACCTCGCTCGCCGAACATAACGAGCGCCGGGAGGCATCGGTACTCCGATTTGTTTCAGATGATATAATTACATTTGTAATTAAATTGCCGGACCGGCTCCGTTGCTCCGGCATCACCTGACACCCCGCCATGTCCTTCGAAGACCGCATTGACCGCTTCTGCGCGGGCCATCCGGAAGCGCCGCGCGACCTGATCCTGGCTTCCCGGCTGCTCATGCGCACCGCACGCCTGCTACGCAGTCACATCGATCGCGCGCTGGCGCCCTTCGAGCTGGACCTGCAGCAATACCTCGCCATCAGCCTGCTCGCCACCGACGACAACCAGCCCAGCCTGCCGTCCGAGCTCGGCATCACGCTCGACGCCACGCGCACGCAGATGACCCGGCTGATGGACGGCCTCGAAGCGCGCGGCCTGGTGCGCCGGCACGCTTCGGCGCAGGACCGCCGCAGCACCGAGCTCGTACTGACAGCCGCCGGCCACCGCATGCTGGAGCGTGCCGCCCCAGCCGTGCATGCGGCCTACGCCGAGGCCTGGGGGCCGGTCGGCGAAAGCGGTCTGGCCGCTGCCACGCGCGCGCTCAACCGGATGCACCAGAACCTGCTGACGCTGGAACCATGAAAACCGTGTCTGCCTTACGGCCGCTGCGGCTCGGGCTGCGGTGGCTGCGCCTGCTCAGCCACCAGCAGCGCCAGACCCTGGTGATGCTGCTGCTCGCGCTGGCTACCTCGGTGGAGTTCCTCGAGAACATCATGTTCGTGTTCGCGTCGAGCCATATCGTTGGCGGCATCGATGCCGATCCGCGCAGCTTCGCCCTGGTCCAGGCCGCGTACGCGGTGGGCAGCATGTTGATGATCCTCAAGCAGCAATGGCTGGCGCAGCGCTTTGGCTATCGCTACTACCTCACCGGCGCGCTGTTGATCTTCATGGCGGGCACGCTGGCAGCGGCCACCAGCCATTCGCTGCCACAGCTGGTGGGCGCGCGCTTTGTGCAGGGCGTCGGCGGCGGGGCGCTGTTTACCAGCTGCCGCATTCTGGTCAATGTGATGTTTGCGCCGGCCGACCGCCCGCGTGCTTCGCGCATCTTCATGCTGGGGATCTTTGCCGCCTCCGCGCTGGCGCCCGCCATGGCAGCCGAGCTGATCGAGCGCGGCGTGTGGCAGGACGTGTTCTACGGCGTGCTGCCCTTCGTCGCGCTGGCAGCGCTGGGGGCGTGGCTGCTGCTGCCGGACGCCGAGCCGCGCGAGGACGATCCCGGCCCCGCGCTGGGCCCCCTGCTGCTATTTGGCGCGGCGGTGGTGACCCTGCAGGCCGCCATGACGCAGGCGCGCTTCGATATCTTCTCGCACCCGCTGCGGCTGGCGCTGATCTGCGTGGCGGGTGTCGGACTGCTGATGGGGTTTCTCTGGCAGCAATGGCATCACAGCACGCCTGTGCTCCATCTGCGCGCGCTGCGCAATCCGGTCTACCTGACCGGGCTGGCCATGTATTTTGTTTACTACCTGACCAGCAACCTGAGCGGCTACGTGTTCCCGATCTACGCCGAGCAGGCGCTCGGGCTCCCGCTGGCGACTACCGGCTGGCTCAACACCTTCGCCGCCACGGTCAGCCTGGCCGGGATCTTCGTCTACCTGCGCCTGGCCCCAAAACTGCCGCACAAGAAACCGCTGATGGCAAGCGGCCTGCTTCTGATGGCCGGAGCCACGTGGTGGTTTTCGTCGATGCCGCCCAACGCCGGCCCGTCGGCGCTGGCGTGGGGACTGGTGGGCAAGGGCCTGTTTGGCGTGATGGTCATCATCCCCATTGCCGGCCTCACCTTCCGTTCGCTGGCCGGCGACGATTTCGCCCACGGCTACCGCAGCAAGAACCTGCTGCGCCAGATCGCCGCGTCCTTCGCGTCCGCACTTGGCGCCGTGCTTTTGCAGAACCGTCAGTTCGCGGTACACACGAGCCTGACCGGCGCCCTCGGCCAGCACACGGCACAGACGCAGCAGTGGATGGCGATGGCCCAGGCAGCCTTGGGCGCGCGTGGGCTGGATCCGGGCCATGCCTATCAGGCCGCGCTGGCGCAGCTTGCCGGCCTGGTCGATACGCAGGCCAGGTTGATTGCCTGCGAGGATCTGTATCGGCTGATCGCGGCGCTTGCCCTGATGGCTGCTGTCTTTATGCTGGTGCAACGCCGTCTCGATTGAGGCGCGCTTGCTGCAAGACTGGGAGTTGGATGCCGGGGCGCGAGCAGATCTGTCTGCCGCACAGGCTACGCGGTGTCGGCCCGAGGGGCTGGAGCAGCGCGTTGGATCTATCTGGTAAATCTGGCTGAATCTGGCTGGCATGCCGGAGCGGATCGCTCCGGGGCGTCGCGGCGCGGGACGCGCGCGGCTGTCGCTTTCCGGGAAAGCGTCGGGTCGGCTAGTTAATCGGCTCTAGTCAGAACAGAGCGAGCTGGCGCATGCCAAAGCCGATGGTTTCTTCCACGCGCATGCGGGCGTGAGCGAGCGAGCCCTCCGCACCGGAGTAATTGCCTGCGGCCCAGTGATAGACCACCGGCATGTCGCCGCGATCGGACAGGCGAACTTCGCCCAGTTTCTCGCCGCGCTCATTGCGGTAGAAATGCGAACGGTAGCCACGCTCCCAGTGCGGGGCTTCGGCTTTCTTGCGTCGGCGCGGGGTGGGCGAGGCTTGCGGCAGGCGCCGCGCTCTCTCGGTACCCGTGGTCGCGGACGCGCGGGTGAAATCCAACTGCATAGACTTCCTTGTGTCATCGAGTCTGCAGGACAATTTCGCATTAATGGCCCGGGATGGTCAAGGCCGTTGCCGCGTGTCCTGCTTCGCAGTCGAGATGATACCTGTTACCGCGCGTTCTGGCAGCCCTATTGCACCGGAATTCGGCGTCCACTAAGGCTTGGCGGGCCGACACGTATACCTTCGCGCCGACCCGTCCGCCATTTATGCGGAGGTTAACTCGGGGTTAACTTCGCGGTTAACTCGCTGGCTAACTCCGTGGCCGGCTTTGCAGTTAACCCAGGTCCAGAGGGATAAAGATACGGGCGTCGTCGCGTTGCACCAGCAGTGCAACCTGCTTGCCGGACTTCGCTACCAGGGCCCGCAACTGCTCCGCGGAGCCGATCGGCGTGCCGTTGATGGACAGGATGACGTCACCAGGCTGGATGCCCACCTTGGCCGCCGGGCCTGCGACATCTTCGACCACCAGCCCGCCGTCTATCCCGCTGTCGCGTTTCTCGGTCGGGCTCAGCGGGCGGACCGCCAGGCCAAGCTTGCCGCCGGCGTCATTGGCGGGGGTCTTGCCGGCAACTGCCGCATCCTTGGCCGTGCCGACCTTCACCGTCAGGGTCAGCGGCTCTCCCTTGCGGATCACCTTCAGCGAAGTCTGCGTGCCCGGCGCGAGGTCGGCCACATGCTCAGGCAAGTCTCCGGAATGGTCGATCACGTCGTTGCCGAGCTGCACGATCACGTCGCCCGGCTTGAGGCCAGCCTTGGCGGCCGGGCTGTCCGGCTCCACCGAGTTGACCAGCGCCCCGCTAGGCTTGGGCAGCCCGAACGATTGCGCCAGGGCCTGGTTGACCTCCTGCACGCCGATGCCCAGACGACCGCGGGTGACCTTGCCGTGCGCCACCAGCTGCGCCTGCACCTTGGTGGCTACGTCGATGGGAATCGAGAACGACAACCCCTGGTAACCGCCGGTCTGGCTGTAGATCTGCGAATTGATACCGATTACTTCGCCCCGCTGATTGAACAGGGGGCCGCCAGAGTTGCCGGGATTAACGGCCACATCGGTCTGGATGAATGGCACATAGGTGTCATCGGGCAAGGAGCGCGATTTCGCACTGACGATGCCGCCGGTGACCGTATTCTCGAAACCGTAAGGCGAGCCGATGGCCAGCACCGGCTCACCCACGCGTACGCGTGAGGGGTCGCCCAGGCGCACGGTCGGCAGATCCCTGGCGTCGATCTTGATCACCGCAACGTCCGTTTGCGCATCCGCGCCCAGCACCTTGGCCTTGAATTCGCGGCGGTCGGTCAGTTTGACCGTCACCTCCTGCGCGCCATCCACCACGTGCGCATTGGTCAGGATCAGGCCATCGGGGCTGACGATAAAGCCCGAGCCGAGGCCACGCACAAGTTGCTGCTGGCCATTCTGCGGCCCTTGGAACTGCGGGCCGAAGCGCTTGAAAAACTGGAAAAGGGGATCGTCCGGGTCCATGCCCTGCTGCACCTGTGCCGAAGTACGCTGGGCGCGCGCGGTAACACTGATATTGACCACTGCCGGACCGTACTGGTCGACAATGCTCGAGAAGTCGGTGGGCGCGGCAACGGCCAGGGGCTGGGCCGAGGCCGTTGCAGGCGCCTGAGCGGCATATCCAGGCGTGATGACTTCCTTCTGCAGATAGGTATACCCCCCGGCAAGAGCGGCCAGGGCAGCAATACCAATGGCTGAGCGTGCAAGCGTCTGGCGAATCATGGCGTTTTTCCTTTCTTGGCTACCTCAGGCGTCCGGACTATCTGGACGCGACAGGACCATCCTAAAGGCCGATCCTTAAACCAGACTTAAGGAAGCGTAGAAGGCACTGTCGGAATCAAGAAGGGTGCCACCGATGCGGAGGCATTCAAGGTGCGAGGGTAATGTTCAAGCAAGATCGGCGGCTGACGCATCCTGCATCTCTGTCGCCAATTGCACGCAAAAACTCCGCTTCTGCGCGGAAGTCAGCCGCTTCGCCGCCGCTTCGGCCTTTGAGGCTTCCGAGCGATTGTCGAAGCGCTGCCAGCCCAGGATCCTGATGGGCTTGCGCGATCGCGTATATTTAGCGCCCGTTCCTGCCAGATGCTGGGCGAAGCGCCGCTCCACATCCGTGGTGATACCGGTGTAGATCGTGTTGCCCTCGCATTCGAGCAGGTAAAGAAACCACGGTGCTTCGCCGTCGGCTGGCATTCGAAATGAACTAAAAAAAAGGGGGGGGCGAGATGGCCGGAACAGCAATTATGCTTGCTGCCATGACTTTCGATCGCTATTTCGATCGCACAAAAGCAAAACCCCCCAGTACTTTCGTACTGGGGGGTTTCAAGGGAGAGCCTGGCGATTACCTACTTTCACACGGG